>NZ_BASL01000724.1:0-60457 GCF_000648255.1 Candidatus Protochlamydia sp. R18
AATTTAAGGATCTGAGGCCTTTTTATTTACATCTAAATTTTATTTCGACTTAGTTATTTGCAACTTACATTACTTATTAATTTGAAATTATTGAAAAAATAATTTTTTTTAAACAGTTTAACTTTTAATTTGTTATAAAAAAACGCAGAGCCAAGCAAAAAGTAGTCATTTAGGTTTAGCTATAAAATTTCTAGAAATAGCCTTAAAAACTTAAAATTAAATATTGGTTTAAAATATTTTTAGTATGCAATGAGATTAGTGGAAATAAAATTTGAAAAATAACTTGATCATCCTGAAGCATGGCTTAGTTAAATTAAGTCCAAATAGAAGAGCGTCAAAACTAGCATTAGATAAAATCGAGGAAAAAATTCTCTCGGGTTAAAAAATGTCCTTATTTATTTTAAATGCAAAGTATGATGAATGAGATTATTAAAAGAAGAAAATTTTGAGTTTATCGATGCTGAATGGCATTAATGCCTTTCAGAGCTATATAGTTCGTGATATAGTTTAATAAAATCTTCTAAAGATAAAACTTCCGGTCTAGCTTGAGGATTTTGCCCAATTATTTCTAAAGCGCTTGATATTTTAGATGGGTCAAAAAGAGATTTGAGTGAGGCACGAAGCATTTTACGACGCTGTTCAAAGGCTGTACGAGTGATTTTAAAAAAGACTTGTGCATCAATATTAGGAGGGGGCTCTTTTAATTCTAAAACAACGATAGCAGAATCAACTTTTGGGGCAGGGTAAAAGCAATTTCGGCTGACCGTAAAACCATAGCGGGGCTTAGAATAAAAATTCAGAAAGATTGTAAAAGAGCTATAATCAGATTGGCCAGGTAAAGCTGTCATACGCCTAGCGACTTCTTCTTGTACCATGACAGTTAACGAAGAAAAAAGTTTTCGTCGAACAACCATTTCTGCGAGAATTGGAGTTGTCAAATGATAGGGGAGATTAGCAATCACTTTTGCTTTCTGATCATCTCTTAATCGACTTTGAAGCTCTTCTTCAACTGAGAACATTAAAATATCCTCACAAAATATTTCAAGTTGCTTTGATGGCGTTTGAAATCTTTTTAATTCGCGGGCTAGTATAGAGTCTTTTTCAACAGCCACTACATGGGCTTCTGCTTCTAGCATAGCTTGTGTTAATGAGCCTGGCCCTGGGCCAATTTCTAAGACAAGATTTCCTGGTTGTACGTCCGAGGCTCTAACGATTTTACGAATGATATTTCCATCAATCAAAAAATTTTGAGAGAGCCCTTTTTTGGGGAAAATTCCAAGTTGATTTAAAAAAAGACGTAATTCGCTGGGTTTATAAATAGGCATAAATTTGCTTATTTTAAAACAAAAGGTTGATAGTCAGCAGGAACCATTGCTTCTAAATCTTTATCTCTGACGTAAAAATGTTCTCGTAATTTTTTGAGGTATAAGTCAGTCTCTTCATCAGCCACTTGATTTAAAAGTCGTTCCTTCAAAACAGGTTCCATTTCTTTAAAGGAAGGGTAACCACCAGGAATTTTTTCTAGAACAAATAAAATTCGATAGACAGTGGTATGCTCAACGCGACTTTTATTTTCGAAAGGTAGGCTATACATTCCTGTATCTAAAGAATTTAAAATTTGTTGGTAGGACTTAGAAAGTTCTTTTTCATTGTTATGGATGACCTTTGAAACAGTTACTTTTCCTTTGCGACCAAGCAATTTCCCTTCTTTTAATTTAGCTGGAACTTCTTCAATTGAAAAACCCTTCCTAAGAAGTTGATAAGCAGCCTGGGCGATTTCTTCAGATTTTTTGAGATTACGATCTTTAATTGTCAAAACTTTATAGTTCCAGATAGTCAATCGGATATTTGCTGGATCTTTAATAAAGTCTTCATAGCTTTTACGGACCCTGGAGGGTGTGACTTGACGAATAGCTTTACCATTGACCCTGGCACCGATCATACGCTTTAAAAGGATATCACCTTGAACAATTTTTGAAGCTTCCTCAAAAGATAAACCAATTTTATCTAAGCTCGCAATAATGTTAGGGCCAAACATGAGTTCCATTTCTTGTCGAACATCTCCACTAGTAACCTCAACTTTACTTTCTTGGGCATCAGCTAAAATAAGTTCTTTATTGATTAAATCTTCTAAAGCATATTTCCAACTAAATTGATAATATTGGTAGCGAGCTTCGGTAGAAGAAAGATATTGGGGAAATTGTTTATAGAAGGTGACATCCATTTTTTTGACAAGATCATAGGCAGAAATAGGTTTACCGTTAATTCTTGCTAGAATTCGATTATTAATAAAAATTTTAGGTTCTTCAGTACGAGAAGAAGAAAGAAAGTCGTCTGATTTAATTGCTTCTAGCGCGTAAAAAGTTAAAAAGAAAGAAAGAGAAGCAATAAAGATAGTTTTTTTCATAACAAGAAATAAAATTTTATATGTTAAAGGGTATATATTTATGGAAACTGCCATTATATGATAAAGTTATGCTCTTTTAAGAACAACTCCAAAAAAACCGTCCATTTCCCCTTGAGCTGGGATTGTTTGGAGTATTTCTTCTTCCATTTCAAGAGAATATGTTTTAATGAAATGTTCTAATTGATTCTGATTTTCAGCATTTAACATGCTGCAGGTCCCATATACAATGCGCCCTTCAGGGTGTAAAAAACTTAAAGCTTTTTCAAAAATTGTTCTTTGTTGGCCAATCAAGCGAGGAAGAACGGTTTCATCAAATTTCCATTTCATGTCAGGATTACGGCGTAATGTACCCGTCCCTGTGCAAGGAGCGTCTACTAAAATCCAATTCATCTTTTTTTTCAATTTTGATAATTGAGGGCTATTTGGTAAAAGAATTTGACTATTTTGAATGCCTGCTCGTTTCAACCTTTTTTTTGCTTCTTGAAGAGCAAAAGGGCGAATATCATGAAGATAAATTTGCCCTCGATGTTCCATGTGAGGAGCAAATGCTAACGTTTTACCACCCGATCCTGCGCAATAATCTAATACTTGATCACCAGGTTTAGGCCGGACAAGCTGTGCCAATAGTTGGCTTCCTTCGTCCTGTACTTCGAACAAGCCTTCTTTAAATTCGGGGAGACTAAAAAAGTTAATTTTCTTATGAAAGATGATTCCTTCTGAAGAATAACGTGTATGGGAGATTTTATATTGACCTTCCCATCTTTTAAATAAAGAATCTCTCGTTGTCTTGATTCGATTGACTCTAATTGTTGTAGGGGCAGTGGTGTTGTTGATTAAACATAAATTAACAGCTTTTTCTACCCCATAACATTCTTCGAATAATTCAAATAAATGGGAAGGAAAGCTGACTCGTGCATGAAGAGGAATATCTTCACGAGTCTGCATTTTAGATAAGTCTGTTGTTTGGTAAACAATATATTTTTCCTGCCAGGAAGAAGAAGGGGCAAGATATTCTAGCAATCCTTTCCAGCGTATTAATGCATAAATGGTTTCTGCTAAAAACCCCCGGTCTTTTGACCCTAAAGAAGAATGTTCTCTAAAATAATGACTGATGAAAAGATCAAGAGGTAAAGTTTGCCTGTCATAGGCTTCTAATAAAGAAAATAAATGGTAATCACGGAAAGGAATTTTTTGTATCATAAAACAATTATAGAGGAAGGCAAAGATTATTCTAAATAGAATTATCTCATAAATTGTTGTTTGATAAATGATGAAACGAATTAGGTATTGAGAAAAACCATTTTCATTAAAAATTATCTCCCTTACTTCTTTAAAAATGGTTTCTAGAATAATTCGTCATCGACTAATTATATTAAGTTTATTACACTTATTCTTCACATTCTTGACTATCAGGTTGAAGGTTCATGTTTAAAATAGCTCTTATCTGCGGAGGTCCTTCATTAGAGAGAGGGATATCTCTGAATTCTGCTCGTTCTGTTCTAGATCATTTGGCTTCTGAATTTATAGAGATAATTCCTATTTACGTAGACTATCAAAATTTTTTTTATCTTATTTCAACAGCTCAACTTTATTCAAATACTCCGGCAGATTTTGATTTTAAATTAAAAAAGTCAGCGCAAGCAATGAATCGAGGAGAATTCAAAAAAATTTTAAGAAATATAGATTTGGTTTTTCCTGTTATTCATGGAATATTTGGTGAAGATGGAGAATTACAAAAAATTTTGGAAGAAATAGATGTTCCTTTTGTAGGAACAGGTAGTCAAGCCTGTGCAGAAATGTTTTGTAAATATCATGCTTCGCAAATCCTACATCAAAATCGATTTCCGACTTTTATGAAATTGGAAGTGTGTCCTGAAACCAATGATTTGGCACCTATTAAATCTTTTTTTGAACAGCATCAGTTAAAAAGAGCTATTGTTAAACCAACCATGGGTGGATCTTCGATAGGTGTGACCTCTGTTCAAACTCCAGAAGATGCTTTTGAAAAAATTGAAATGCTTTTCCAGCAAGGAATAGCTAAACGAGCCCTCATAGAGCCTTTTTGTGAAGGGACAGAATTTACCGTTGTTGTCCTACAAAATCAACAAAGTAAACCTGTCGCTTTAATTCCGACTGAAATTGAAATGAGTTATCAAAACCATCAGATTTTTGATTATCGAAAAAAATATCTTCCTACAAACCAAACAACTTATCATACCCCTGCACGCTTTGATGAGACGATTATTCAAGGCATTAGACAAAAAGCCGAAGCAATTTTTACATTATTTCATATGCGCGATTTCGCTCGTTTAGATGGTTGGTTACTAAATGATGGAACAATTTATTTTACTGATCTTAATCCAATTAGTGGAATGGAGCAGAACAGTTTTCTTTTTAGGCAAGCCTCTCTTCTTGGATTAACTCACCGCGATGTGTTTCGTTTGATCATTACAAGTGCGTGCTTGAGATGGAAATTGACTCCTCCAACTTTTGTTGATGAATCGATGCTAGAAAAAAAAAAGGTTCATGTTCTGTTTGGAGGTAAAAATGCAGAAAGGCAAGTTTCATTAATGAGTGGAACAAATGTTTGGTTAAAACTTTTACGATCATCTAAGTATCATCCTATCCCTTTTTTCTATGGAAAAAATGACTTAATCTGGCAACTACCTTATGCTTATACACTGGATCATACAGTTGAAGAAATTTTACATAGGTGTTTAACTAGAGAAGCATCGAACAAAAACCTTCCGAACTATTTTAATTCTATTTGCGAGCAGCTTGGTATTCCATGTAATTTTCAAGAAACTCCTTCTAGCATGTGTCTACAAGATTTTTATCAACTTTCCGCCTCTAACCAAGCCTTTGTTTTTATTGCTATGCATGGAGGGGAAGGGGAAAATGGAATTTTGCAAAAAGAATTGGAAAAAAACCAACTGAATTATAATGGCTCTTGTGCAAAAACTTCTTCCATTTGTATGGATAAATTTTTAACAGGTCAAGTAATTGAACAGCTCAAACATCCAAATATATTTTCGCTTCCTAAAGAATGTGTAGAAGCTGCCAATTTGTTCGGTCAATCTACAAAATATTTTTTGGAAAAATGGAATAAAATTTGTACTTCATTAAGATCGAATCGACTAATTATTAAACCACGTCAAGATGGATGTTCCGCCGGAATTGTTTTATTAGAATCTGGGGCAGATTTAGAAAAGTATTTTGCGTTTATTCAAAATAACGTTTCGTTAATTCCAAAAGGTTCTTTTAACCAACAAAAAGATGTGATTGAAATGCCTTCATCAACTTGCGTTGAATACTTATTAGAACCTTATATCGAAACAGATCGAATTATTCTTGATCAAGGAGAGCTAATTTATGAAATAAAAGAAGGGTGGGTAGAATTGACTGTCGGAGTTCTTGAGCATAATCAAATTTATCGCTCATTGAATCCAAGCATTACACTTGCTGAAGGAGCCGTTTTAAGTTTGGAAGAAAAATTTCAAGGGGGGACGGGAGTTAATTTAACCCCACCTCCAGAAAAAATTCTAGCTTCCGAAGATGTTTCTCAAATTAAATTTTTAATTGAGAAAACGGCAGATGCTTTGCAAATTCAAAATTATGCTCGACTTGATATTTTTTATCATCGAGAGACAAAAAAAATGGTTGTTATTGAAGCTAATACACTTCCAGGGCTCACTCCATCGACAGTTTTTTATCAACAAGGTTTAGCGGAAAAAAAACCTTTGAATCCTTTAAGCCTTTTAGAAATCATAATTAGTTCAAAATTAGAGTTGAACAAAGAAAATATAATATTCAACGATTAAAAAAAATTGATTAGATGAATAATTCTTTGTTAACTTTTTCTTAATAAGATTTTTATTTGTTTTTAATTTCCTTGTAATAAGATTTGCAGAAGTAAGTATAATAATATCTCTATTTTAGGAGATTCTAATGCCAAGTCCATTGACTTCTTTTGAAAATTTTAGTTTGACAGCTCAAACAACAGCTTATTTGTATAGCTTAAACCAAGAAAGCTATTTAAAAGCTTTTGGTGCTAAGCTTGCGAGTCCTGTTGCTATTATTAGTGCTAGTGCCGTTGATGTAATAGTTCACGCAACAGGATTTGCTAGTAAACTTATTCTAGGTGGGTTGACACTCCCTTGGAATTTTGTTGTAACCCCTTTCTCCGCTTCTTTGTCAACATCTCGTAGTTCCGGTTTAGCTTCTTCACTCATTCACCTCAATCGTCTAGTTGAAAGTATTTTTACTGCAGCCATTCTGCCTTTCATTTACCTTATTAATGCCGAAAGTGCTTATCAGTTTGTGCGTTCACGCTTAGAGAATTTGTCTGAAAAGCAAAACTCAACATTAAAGAATGAGATTACATCTTTAAAAAATCAAATTAGCAAGCAACAACAAGAGCTCAATCAAAAAAGGGTTGATTTAGAAGCGGCTAGAAGAGATCTGGGAAGTTTGACTCCTAATCTTAACGCATTGCAAAAAGATATTCGATCTTTAGAAGAAAAGAAAAGTCAAGATGAGCAGGCTTTACAACAAGCCAACCAAGCTTTGCAAAATTTACAAAGAGAAAAAGCTTCACGTGAGGCTCAGGCTGGAGATTTAGAATTAGAAAAGACGACGTTATTAAGTAAAATTGCTGGGATTGAAGCATCTTTAAAAAAGGCTTTAGAACAAGTCGAGCAAGAACGGAAAGATAACGCTAGTAAAGAAAACACAATTGTTGATCTTCAAGGTCAGCTAACGGAGTTGAAGAAGCAGCTATCTACTCTCAATCGAAACCATCTAAAAAATGAAGATAAGCAGTCTTTACAACAAGCCAACCAAGCTTTGCAAAATCTACAAAGAGAAAAAGCTTCACGTGAGGCTCAGGCTGAGGATTTAGAATTAGAAAAAACGACGTTATTAAGTAAAATTGCTGAGATTGAAGCGTCTTTAAAAAAGGCTTTAGAACAAGTCGAGCAAGAACGGAAAGATAACGCTAGTAAAGAAAACACCATTGTTGATCTTCAAGGTCAGTTAACCGAGTTGAATAAGCAGTTATCTAATCTCAATCGAAACCATCAAGAGCACTTAGATCAAGAAAAAGAGGATTTAAAAAATCAACTAGAAACCCTCAAGCGACAATTAAATGAGGAAAGACAAGCAACACTATGGGCAAATAATAAAATTATAGAAGCAGAAAAAAAAATAGAGGAAGAGAAAAATCGACTTACCAAGTTTTCAGCAGATACGTTGGAAATCTTAAAGGGTAAAAGATTAGTAAATCAAAACCTCATAGAATCAAAAAAAGAATTAGAACAACAAATTCAATCTATAAAAACAGAATTAGCGGCAGCAGAAGAACAAAAGCAAGTTTTATCATTGCAAGTTGAGTCTTCGAAAATGGATGCCAATCAGTTACAAGAAAAGATTAATAGTTTGGAAAATGAGAAGCAAGAGTTATTAAATAGAATTAAAGTTTTAGAAGAGACTATCGCTAAAGAAGGAGAGTCCAAAAACGCCTTGGAACAAATTGAATCCGTCGTTTCAAACATGGAAACAGTTGCTGAAATTTCTATCCTGAACGTTTTAGCTCGTTCTGCGACATTTGAATCCTCAGCACAAAATGATAGAGCATTTACAGTTTCAACTTTGGAAAATGGGGAATTGTCAAATGACAATGAAAATAGAGCTAACTTACTTGAGCAAATTCGTGGATGCTATAAAAAACTTAAATCAACGTCAACAACTGTTGATAGGGTAAAATCGGGGAATTTTGAGCTACGTCCTAAACATAAAAGCTCGCTAGATAAATATATGGGCCCTGCTTTACATGAACTTATCGTTGAAATCGAAGGGCTTATTGAAGCTTTGGAATGGGGTAAATTTGGGCCTGTAAAGAAAAATTCAATGATGCGAAGTATGATTGAAGAAACCCCAGATGTAGAAAACGAAATTGAACCGTTTAAAAATTATCTTGAATTTTACTTAAAAAAATTAAAAGAAAAATATCGCGAAAATTCAAAAGGAAAAGCTGACGGTCGACGATCCATAGAAGAACACCTTGCTAGAGTTCGAGAGATAGATCTTGCACAAGCTGAAGAACGAATTGAAAAATTAAGAAAAGATTTAATAAAGCAAATTTCTTTTAAAATTAGTGATCAAGAAACTACTAAGATTGATTTATTCTTTGATAAACTTTCTCCATTGACTTTAATTTCAATTCAAAGGGAATTTGTAGAAGGAAATAAAGAGTTTAGTAAGTCTCAATATCAAACCTGGGGAGGCCCTTTCAAAGACTTTGAAGAATTTAAGGCAAGTTATCGAGATTTTGTAAAATTACTCGATGAAATGAGCTTAATAAAAAATGAGTATGACAAGGGATTATTTAAAAAGTTATCCTATATTGTTAAATTCATATCCGAGATAACAAGCAGAGGTAAAAAACCTTTTAAAGAATTTGAATTGAGCTAGCAGAATAAAAACTCATTGAGTGTAATTAAAAAAAAATAACTAGAAAGCCTGTTTGCTTGGTCCAAATTGCCATCGTCGGGCTTTTTTTAATAGATCACGTTTGAATAAATATCTTTTAATCGATCTTTTCTCATTGATATGCAATGATGTCAATTTCAAAATAATCGACAAAAGTCTGTAATTCGTATGCTAGCTTTTTTTTCTTCTGAAAATACAAATTTAAGCCCTCTTCAGAAATGGGGAGGGTTTTTCTTCTCTTTCCTTATTGTGGCTTTTGGTCAACCTGCTTGGAGTATATCTTTAGGGCTTTTAGCGTCGATTGGTGGGTTTGCCTGTTTTTGGCGCATTTTGCTGACAATTTCTTCTAAAAAAGAGCGCTTTTGTTTAGCAATGGGGTGGTATGCGGCGGTACAAATGGTGCAGCTTGGATGGTTTGTCTCTCATCCTTATTTTTACATCTATGGAGTGCTATTTTTTTGTGCATGGTTGATGGGGGCACAATTTGGTCTGCTGGCTTTAGCCATTCAACCTTTTACTCTAAAAAGAGTTTCTTATTTATTTGGTTTAGCAGGATTATGGGTTTGGTTAGAATGGTCACGTTTATTCATTTTATCAGGTTTATCGTTTAATCCAGTAGGCATTGCTTTATCAGGATTCATTTATCCTCTTCAATTTGCTTCAATCGGAGGAGTCTATTTTCTTTCTTTTTGGGTAATGTTAACCAATTTATGGATGCTAAGGACCTGGTTTTTTGGATGGAATAAAAGAGAAATAAGCTTAGCGATTGGATGTGCTTTGAGTCCTTATTTAATGGGGGGAAGCCATTTTTATTACCACTTAAATCAAATGAATCAAAACACAAGATTCATTTCTGCGGTACTTGTGCAACCTGCCCTTCCGATTGAAGAAAATTTGGGATTTCAAAGTGCGGAAGAGGCACGTAACTTTGTTTTACAAGAATGGCATCAGATTTTATCGACAATGCAAAAACAAAAAGGTCGCCAAATTGATTTGATTGTTTTACCCGAATATGTAGTTCCTTATGGAACATATCACCCAGTTTTTCCTTTAGAAAATATCAAGAAGTTGTGGAAAGAGCTATTTGGATTTGAAGCTTTAAAGTCCCTTGCTCCTTTAATATCTCCTTATGCTTCATTTTTATCGTCCGATCGAGGAAATCAATGGCTCGTTTCTAACGCTTTTATCGTGAAATCCTTGGCTAATTTATTTCAGTCATATGTTGTCGTGGGATTTGAAGATAGTGTCTATCTTGATGAAGAAAAAACATGTCATGCATCTTATAGCGCTGCCTTTCACTTTTCTCCGGATCAGCGTCCTGCTGAAAGGTATGAAAAACGTATACTCGTTCCGATGGGAGAGTACATTCCTTTCGAATTTTGCCGGGAATTAGCTGCCAGGTATGGTATTTCAGGTTCTTTTACTTGCGGGAAAGGAGCCAAAATTTTTAATGGACCAGTTCCTTATGGAGCAACAATTTGTTATGAGGAAACTTACGGCGATTTAATCCGTGAAAATAGACAAAAAGGAGCCGAACTGCTAGTCAACTTGACAAACGATGGCTGGTATCCTAATTCTAAGCTTCCTAAACAACATTTTGATCATGCGAGATTGCGTACAGTTGAAAATGGAATTCCCTTGATGAGAGCTTGTAACACCGGAATCACTGGGGCAATCGATTCTTTAGGTCAAGTAATTAATGTATTAGGACCAGATATGATGAAAACACAAGAAATAGCCGATTCTCTTTATGTACAAGTCCCTGTTTACCATTATAAAACCCTATATGCAAAATGGGGTGATCTATTT
Organism: Candidatus Protochlamydia sp. R18; assembly: GCF_000648255.1. Taxonomy (NCBI): domain Bacteria; kingdom Pseudomonadati; phylum Chlamydiota; class Chlamydiia; order Parachlamydiales; family Parachlamydiaceae; genus Candidatus Protochlamydia; species Candidatus Protochlamydia sp. R18. The sequence continues at coordinate 10,706 of NZ_BASL01000724.1, forward strand.
ATTTTATGCCTGAGTAGTTTACTTATGATTTGGACAATTGCAGACAAATTTTTCCGATGTTTCTTTTTCTAAATAAGTCCTTGTATTGGTGAATTATTTGATTAGAATTAATAGAAAACTTTGATGAGTGCTATGATTACTTCCTTGCTTTAAAACCGATTTATAATTAACATACTCAACTTCTTACAAATAACTAAAGGTTGATGCGTGACCGTCAATCCAGCATTGGAAACAATTGTTCGCAAGCAACGTACATTAAAAGATGTTGCCGTTTTTTCTGGTATTGGTATTCATACTGGAAAAGAAGTGGGACTTCGATTTTGTCCTGCTAAAGAAGGTACAGGAATTGTTTTTAAGCGTATTGATTTGGTTGGACAACCGATTATTCCAGCGACTGTTGAGTATGTTCAAGATACTGCGCGCAGCACGACAATTGGCATTAATGATGTTCGTATTCACACAGTTGAACATGTCCTTTCTGCTGTAAAAGCTTATCAAATTGATAATTTATGTATTGAAATTACAAGTATAGAACCTCCAGTTGGAAACGGTAGTTCCGACGTTTTTGTAGAAATGATTGAAAAAGTAGGGATAAGAACACAAGAACAAGCGATACCCGTTGTAAAGATCAAACACCCTGTATATTTATCTGAAGGTGATATTCATTTAGTGGCTTTACCCTTCGATGGTTATCGTATTAGCTACACCTTGAGTTATCCAGGATCCTCCTTTTTGCGCGGTCAATTCCATTCTGTTATAGTAAATGAAGAAAATTTTAAAAAAGAGATTGCTCCTTGTCGCACTTTTTCCCTTTATAAAGAAATATCTGCTTTGATGGATAGAGGGTTAATTAAAGGAGGAAGTTTGGATAATGCTGTTGTAATTAAAGACGAAGTGATCTTGAGTAAAGGTGGGCTCTTTTTTCCAGATGAAATGGCACGACATAAAATTTTGGACCTGATCGGCGATCTTTCTTTAGTGGGATATGATTTCCATGCTCACATCATTGCGATTCGATCGGGACATTTGACAAACTTTCTTTTTGCTAAAGAATTATTAAAACATATCACTATGGAGAGTCATTGATGGTTAATCTTTCAGATAACCCACAGGCATTGGATATCAATCAAATCATCAATATTTTACCCCACCGTTATCCTTTTCTGCTTGTCGATCGTGTCTTAGAAATCGATGTAGAAAAAGGATATATCCTAGCGCAAAAAAACGTAACAATTAACGAGTCTTTTTTTCAAGGTCATTTTCCTAATGCTCCGATCATGCCAGGCGTATTGATTTTAGAGGCGTTAGCTCAGGCGGGTGGTATTTTGGTTCATTTAAGAGGGCCAGGAGATAAAATTGCAATTTTGCTTAATGTCAATCACGCTAAATTTAGACAGCCCGTGAAACCAGGCGATGTTCTCCATTTGAAAGGCGAAGGATTGCATTTTAGTAGCAAAGGGGGGCGAATTAAAGCTGAAGCACTAGTGAACCAAAAAATTGCAGCCGAGGCTGAAATAGGCTTTGTGTTTGTAGAAAAAAGTCAAATTTAATACACATCTCAAAAAATTAAAATATTTTAAGTTAAGTGAATGTTGCATGAAAAGTTCTTGTCAAATACACCCAACAGCTATTATTGCGCCTGGAGTGGTTATCGGAGAAAATGTCGTCATTGAACCTTATGTTGTGATTGCTTCACCTCATGTGATTTTAGAAGATGATGTTGTTATTAAATCTCATACTTATATTGATGGTTACACAACCATTGGAGCAGGGACCATTATTTATCCGATGGCAAGTATCGGAACGAAAACACAAGATTTGAAATTTCAAGGTGAAAAAACATTCGTCAAGATCGGTAAAAATTGTGAGATACGGGAATTTGTCACGATCAATTCATCTTGCCAAGAAGGATCAGTAGTAGAAGTGGGGGACAATTGCCTCATTATGGCTTATTGCCACGTTGCCCATAATTGCGTCGTTGGAAATCGAGTGATTATGAGTAATAATGCTACATTAGCAGGACATGTAATTGTGGAAGATTATGCTGTGATTGGAGGTATGACTCCTATCCATCAGTTTGTTCGAATTGGACGCAATGCAATGGTTGGAGGAATGAGTCGTGTGACTCATGATATCCCTCCATTTACAATTGGAGCTGGAATTCCTTATAAATTTGGGGGATTAAATATTGTTGGATTGAAAAGACAGGGATATACTCTAGAAGTTCGGCAAGAATTGAGTAAAGCTTTTAAGCTTCTTTATCGTTCAGGTTTTCGTATGCAAGAAGCACTTAATCAAATTGAACAGGAATTAAAGCCGCTTCCCGAAATTCAACATTTTGTCAACTTTTGTCGTTTGACAAAAAGGGGGTTAATGTGCCTTCAGGCGGAAGAGGAGGGATTGAATTTGGAAGAACCCACTGAGCCTCTAAATGCAAGCAAGTAATGAGAAATAGAAAAATGAAGATTATTTTTTTTGGTACTCCTCCTTTTGCTGCGCAAGTCCTAGAATTCCTTTTGCAAAATCAGGTGGAAGTGCTTGCTGTTATTTCCAAACCTGATCGACCAAAAGGGCGTTCAAGCATACCTGTTCCTACTCCAGTTAAATTAATTGCTCAAAGCTATCACTTACCCCTTTATCAACCTGAAGTAGTTTCATCTTTAGATTTCGCGTCTGTTTTAAAAAATTATGAAGCAGATTTATTTATCGTTGTTGCTTATGGAGAAATTATTAAACAACATTTATTAGACATGCCTAAACGGGCTTGCATTAATTTACACGCTAGCTTATTGCCAAAATATCGAGGTGCTGCTCCTATTCAACGCTCGATTATTGAAGGAGAAAAGGAAACAGGCGTAACGATCATGCATATGGTGAAAAAAATGGATGCAGGTGACATGATCAAAAAAGTGCCAGTGCAAATCACTTCGGAAATGACTTATGGTGAGCTCGAACAAGTTCTTTGCCAAATAGGAAAGCATGCCTTGCTAGAAGTAATCAAGCAGTTCGATCGAGGTGAGCCATCTCGTCAAATTCAAGATTCTCATTTAGCAACATTCGCACCAAAGATTGAACTAGAGGATTGCGAGTTAGATTGGAACCAATCAGCTCAATATTTACACGATTTGGTGAGAGGAGTTAATCCTCATCCTGGAGCTTGGTGTTATGTCAAAGTTAATGGAGAGCAAAAACGATTAAAAATCAGCCGTACGCGAGTAATCCCTTATCCATCAAATTGTCCTGGTACTATTTTAGATAGTTCTAAGGGAAATTTGAAAATTTTGACTGGCGATCAAGCATTAGAACTTGTGGAGGTTCAACTGGAAGGAAAAAAAACAATGTCTTCTGAACAATGGATCCGAGGAATGTCAAAAAATCAGTTAAATTTCTTAGTTAATTAATATAAGTGCGCTAATAATATAATTTATTTTTATATTATTTTTTTTGATTATTAATTAACCCCATGTTTCTATTCTTTTTTATCTTCTAATTTGAATATAGCATTCAAATAAAATAGCTCAAAATCCTGCTGCAGTCATGGAAAAAAAAGTATTTCAATTTACAGGTAGTATTTTTGCTGTAATAAGACGCTTTTGTCAAATATCTATTCCTTAAGGCAACATATCGATTCAAAAAACACTTAGCACATGCATGTAAGAAAGAAGAATTGTTTAATAAAGAGATTAAGCAAAATCTCAACAATTAACCATGAACTTATTAAATAATGATAAAAAATTATGATATTTCTACTGAAGTGTTAAATGCTTTAAAAAAAAGTTTGTTTAGATCAAAAATAAAAAAAGCATCTCAAATTGTTTCTCATGTGCTAATTCGAAAAAATCAGAACCTATTTTTATAAATTTTTTTTATGGCATGTTTTACTATAGTCAGTTTGCTTGGAGTTATGGTCAGCCTTTTTCACGAGGAGAATTTTCGATTTTAAAAGTCACTTGGAAAATACTAATCGTTCAATCTAGGTATATCTGGGTAGCAATGAGAACTATTTTTTGTATAGGGTTGTTGGCAATGGATTATTATTAAGCTTTTAATTTGGAAGAATAAACAAAAGCTGCGTCTTGTAACTGACGTTTATCTTGTGCCAATCAAATATCAATTTTAAGTGTGATTCTTTTAGAAGGAAATTTGTCCCCACTTTAATTAGTTACTTAGGTTTGACTATAAGTTTAACAAGCTAAGCCTGCTTTTTAATAAATCCGTTTCTGTGCAAGTGCATTGACAAATAATACAAAAATTTACATCTTTGCTCTCAAAAACGGTTGATATTGATAACCAACCTTTATTTTATATTTAAAATTCTAACTAAGATAGAGCGATTTATAAATTTTAGTCTTTATTTATTTAAATTAATCAGCACCTTGATTTTTAATCCAGGGATTGAATATGATAAAATTCCTACAAAATTTCTCGAGGAGTAAGAAATGAATCTCTTAAGTAGATGCTCAAATGCAGTGATAGATTTCCCTCAGGCTGCCTTACAGTCAATAGGAAAAGTTGTTATTAAGCTCAAGGAATATAGAAATAATCCAGAAATTTTCCAAAAAACTGCGCAGATTGCCATCGGTATTATCCAATATCATAATTGGCATCATGGAACGGTTGTCTATCCAAAGTTAGAACGGACGTTATCTACTGCGAATATGCATGACTTTTATCAAATTTTTAAAGATCCCTATGATTCCTTATATCCTATAAAAGCTGAGTCAATTGATGCTCCACAAGCTTTAGAAAATATTGTAAACAGGCTAAGTGAGATTTATCCAGGAGTTGAACGTGCTGTTTTAAAAACAACTGTTATGAGGCATTTACAAGATCAATTAAAAAGTATGGCTAAAAATGGCGATGCTTATGCTTCCACAGAAGATTTTGCGTTAGCACTGCAGAATCGTTTGCAAGATCCTATAGCTGATTTAACAAGTAGCTCCACTCTTAATGTAGTCGATTTAACTGATGTGCAGATTCCTGTTGTTCATCAAACGCTTGTAGATAAAATTGTTCATGTAACAGGGCTTTTGATTAATATGGGTTGCGTAGGTCTTTACACCAGCGCTTGGAATTTAGTTGATACAGGTGCTTGGGCAATGCGCATTGGACAGAATAGTGGATTTAGCTGGGTAAAATATCAATCATTAGAAACTTGGGTGAGAGGTGGTGTGACGTTTGCTTTCGGCGCTAAATTATTTGAAGCAACGCGTAAATTATTAGATGAAAAACTCACGCCAACAGCCAGAAGAAATGCTAAAATTGACGCCATCAGCTCTCTTTTTGAATTTGTTTATCAAGGAGCTGGCTACTTAGATCGTCGAAATATTTTAAAATTTTCTCCAGGATTTATTTATGCGGGAGCTATTATTACGAAAGGAGTTGGTATTGCCTGCGTCCTTGCAAGACCAAAACCAAATTATTTTGAAACAACGGCTGCTTAGGCGGTTAATCATCAGAAATATAACGATATAAGGATTTAATATGAATGTTATCACTTCCAGTATCTCTTATGGGATTAACTCCGCTCTTTCTACTATTGGTGAGGGAGCTAGTCTAGTTTCTAGAGAAGCTCAAAAAGGAATTAGGTACGTAGCTGAAGGTCCAAGCCGAGCTGCTTACGATATTTATGATTTGCGTAGAGAAGGGTTTGAAAAATGGACAAAAGCTGCCATTGCCAATTTAAAATTAATTGGGCGAATAAAGCATACAAACGTATTTAATGCTGCCATTGAAACTTTAGAGGGTCAAAAAAACCTCTACTATGCAACAAAATTTATTGGGTCAGCCTGTGACTTTATTCAACGTGACAAGGTGACAAAAAAAGTTAGTTTGACAATTCCAAAATATAAAGAAGGAACAAATTGGGTCGCGGTTCTCTATGGAATAGGCAATTTTTTAGATACTGCAAGATTTTTGCAAAAACATGAAGTTGTTGCGTTTCAAACTGTTTCTAGATTAGGTGCTGCAATTGGTTCTATTAAAATGTCTTATTTAAAAGGTAAACGGGTAGAACAAATTTCCTTAGATCAAATTCCCGTGCTTAGCAATGTTTTTTATTCTCCAAAAGATATATTTATTTTTGCTGCCTCAGGAATCGAGATTTCGCGCTTTGTCAAAGCGTTCGTTAATGTTGAAGGAGAGACGGGGGAAGATCGTACAAGAAAGAGAAAAGAAATTTTATCGGATATAAGTACGTGGCTTAAATTGACTGGCAGCATTGGTAAAATGATCTTAATTGGTTGTGGAAGTCGCTATGGAACTGCATTTTGGTTCACATTAGTGGATGTAATTACACAAAATGCTGGTTTAATTAGATATTGGAAAGATCGTTCTAGAGATAGAGAGGTTCGCTTTCATAATCCAGCAGTAGCAGCGTAAATTGCTTTTATTTACACTCAGAATAAGTATCTTATTCTGAGTGATTATTCGTAAATATTCTTACGTCGTTCGTACAAGGCAGAAAATAGGAGTTTGCATGCAGACTTACTGCCGCGCAGTGTGCACATCTTTAACAAATTATTGTGAAAAAGCTCAACAGACTATATTAACAACCATTCTTGAAATTAATGAAATTCGATTGGATCCTGAAGGTTTTCAACGAATTTGCCTTGTGGCACTATCAATTTTGCAAGGAATTAATTATTATTGTGAGCGTCCGTATTTACCTCAATTAGTGGCTATTTTAGACATTTCAAACACGCTTGATTTTTATGGATTTCTTAAAATTCCTTATCAACTTTTTCATGCGATAGACTCCAATAAAATTGATGAATTTCGTACGCAAAAACAATTAGAACACCAACTATGTTTAAATTGGGGAATCGGTCAAGAAAATGAAGAAGGTCTTAAGCAAAATTCTACTATTCACGATTTTTCTCAGGCCTCTTTAAGAACTTTTTTAAAACAAATGTCTGCGTATGATTTAGCTTGGATAGACGATAAAGAATTTAGTCAAGTTTTGCAAAAATGGATGGTTGGGGAATTAACTGCTCAGCCTGATCATTTACTTAACGGATGCACTGCTCATCAAATTGATTTACAAAAACTTAAAGTGATTCAAAAAGAAAATACTTGGCTTGAAAATCTCACAGACTTGACATTTTTAACTGTAGATGTAATTTGCGTACCTACATTTCTACGAGATTTAAACTTGCTTGAACTTGCTTCTTATGCCAATTCTTTAGGTCGATTTAAACTCTTTTCTTGGGTGCCTGGACAGAGTTTAGATACTTGGGTACGAGGGGGTCTATGTATAGGATTTTTTGTTCGATTTTTAGAAACCTGTCGAACATTAAAATACGATCGTCTAGGAGAGAGCACAAAGAAACGTGCATATTGGGAATTAGCTGTTTCTATTACAGAATTTGCTTTTAATATTTCTGCTTTTAGCCAAGTACGAGAGCCTGTCGTTATTTTTCTGACTTTTATAGCAAAATCTATTGGGATTGCAAGTCTGGCTTATCGACCCAGTCCCCATTTCTTTGAAAATCATTCTACTTGAAGCTTATCGATTACTAAGAAGAATATTTAGATATTCTATTCAAAAAAAAATTAATGTTTTTTTACAATTCATCTAGTAGACTCTTTGCAAAACCTTGCAAAGGAGAGAACCTTATGCCTTCAAAACTACAACGGCATGAATGGCTAATTGTCTCTATTCTTATCACAACTCTAATTTTATTGACTGGTATGGCTTTTTTTTCAAAAAAAAGAGTTTTGCCAATACCTCGGACAGAACACTTGTTAACAACAGAATTGGTGGATGTTACTGTCCAGGGAGCTGCCGAGCATATAGGAATTTTTGAACTCCGTAAAGGAGCTAGGATAAAAGATCTTTGGAACCTTTGTAAACCAACTTTTGATGCTGATTTAAGCAGTTTTAAACCTAATCAACTTTTGCGTGATGGACAAGTGGTTAAAATTCCTTTAAAAGAATATTTGACGATTTATATTAAGGGAGCCGTTCAACAAGAAGGGGCTCTTCACGTTTTAAAAGGAACTCAGCTCAAAGATCTTAAAAACATGATTGTGCTGCAAAAAGATGCGAATATCAAAATTCTAAATGCAAAGCGACGTTTAAAAGATCAAGAAGTCATTCACATTCGATCTAAAAAAATCTCTAAAAATGCACAAAAGATATTAGATAAAAAAATTGAACCTAAAGTTGAGTGAATAACGATGACGTCAAAAAGGTAATTGAGTTTATAAAAACTGAATCTCTTCTTTAAGCATTTTTGAGAGTTCTTGTGAACCAAAGCGTTGATTTTTAATTCTTCCTAACAGAAAGGTTACTAAAAAAATAAGTTGCAAAAGAGACGATTAGCAGATTGCGGATTTTGGATTGGTAAGTTTTAACGAGAGTATCAACGTGATGCAATTCAATTATTGAATTTTAATAAAATTCATTGAGTGGTGCCGAGAAGAAAGGTTGCTTGCCCATTTATAAAAGTTAAATCAATTTAACAGATCAAAAAGAGAGGAATCATTTCTGCTATTTTTTTGACGTTTTTTTATGACTTTAAATGACTCACAAGTTGTATTTAATAAATATAAAAAATATTCTACCCTCTCGAACATTTTAGCGGTAGCAGATTGCTTCTCTTAATAATGATTTAAAGTTTTGTTGCGCACTTTTTTTATATGAGGTGGGTAAAAAATATTTCCTATGCTGAATAAATAGAAAATGCAAATAAAAAGTTGACCTTTTTTAGCAGTTGATAAGTTTATAAAATCAGAAATTTGCAATATTTTTTTTATTCTTTCTTTCCCTCAAATGATATGAGGGAAAGCCAGTAAAATAATTTGGCAATGTATTCATAGTTTTTACATAAGCTTGAATATGAGGATAGCCATAGGATGTTTCCTTCAATCTTAGTTATCCAATTTATTAAGGGATAAAAAACTTACTCAAAAATGAAAATGGAAGTTTTTGCGGAAACTTCAGAACGTCCTTTTTAAGTTTTGTTTTTGTATGAAAAAGATAACTCGTCTAATGAATGTACAAAAGTTAGAAGAAGGAGAACCTAGAAGAAGGCCCAGGATTTATTATTTTGATTTTTAAAGGATTCTATCTATTTTGTGTTGATTAAAAATAAGATATGGAAAGAACACATCAGACCACTGTTTGCTGTATTGTTAGCAAAAAAAAGTAAAGCATTAATGTGTTTAAATCATTAAAAATGATGCAAATTGATCGTGATAAATAATTTAAGTTTTTTATGACTAAAAATTTCGTTGCTATTGTCAACTCGTATTTTGTTACTTCGCTTTAAATTATCTCTGTCTTGCAACGCCTCACAGAAAGAAATGGTGAGGATTATAATAAAAGATGGAATTTCGCTTGTATTAAATTGGCAGAATTTGCTAACCTCGCTGTTTTAGCTTTCTAAAAAGATCGCTGATCATTCATATTTGCTTTGTTAGCTCTGGTGAGAACGTATCTCGTACGTAACTTGCCACATGAAACAAAGCCGCAATTTATATTTTAAAAGTACAGCAAGCTTAGTGTTTGTTGAAATAGCGGATCATTAATTTGGTTAAGGATTGATTATATGGCGCTTACAATGATGGGTAAAAAACGTGGCATGATTCAGCTTTTTGATGAAAAAGGTAACGCAATCGTGTGCACAGTGATCCAGGCTGAGCCAAATGTTATCACTCAAATCAAAACTAAAGAAACAGATGGGTATACAGCTCTACAACTTGGTTTTGAAAAAGTGACTGGTAAAACGCAGCACACAATTGAAGCGAGAACAGGGAAGCCTCGGTTAGGACATTTTAAAAAAGCTGGGGTGGAGTCTCGACGTTTCTTAGTAGAGTCTAGATTAGATTCAACTGAAGAGTATACACTAGGTCAAGAAATTAGCGTCGATACTTTTAATGGTATCGAATTCGTTGATGCAACAGCGATCTCAAAAGGTAAAGGATACCAAGGGGTGATGAAACGTCACAACTTTGCGGGAGGTCCTGCTTCCCACGGTTCTGGACATCACAGGCACGCAGGTTCAACTGGGATGCGTTCTACTCCTGGACGTGGATTACCTGGTGGGAAAAAAGCAGGTCAGATGGGTAATGAGAGAGTAACTGTTCAAAACTTACGTATTGTAAAAGTTGACTCTGAAAACCATGTGATTGTGGTAAAAGGACAGGTTCCTGGTCCACGCAATGGTTTGGTTTATATTACTCAAGCCAAAAAATTGGCAAAGAAAAAGTCATAAGAAATAAGATCTTCTGGAGTTAAATTGTGGCTACACTAAAAAAGTACAATCTTGCTGGTAAAGAAATTGGACAGGTAAATATTGATGATACCTGGCTCAATGTTGAAGCCAACGGACAGATGATTAAAGATTATATTGTTGCACTTAGAGCAAATGCTAGACAGTGGTCAGCTAGTACCAAAACGCGCGCTGAAGTTAAGCATACGACGAAAAAAGCTCATCCTCAAAAAGGTCAAGGTCGCGCTCGTCACGGATCAACTGTTGCTCCACAATATAGAGGTGGTGGTCGTGCATTTGGGCCAAGACCAAAATTTGATCAGCATGTTCGTATTAATAAAAAAGAAAGAAAAGCAGCTATCCGTTTTCTTTTATCTGAAAAATTAAAAGAAAATAAAGTTTGGTTGATTGAAGATACGGCAATGGATGCACCAAAAACAAAAACTTTAGCTCAATTCCTTAGGGGATTTGACCTGCGAGGACGTGTGCTGTTTTTAGGTGAAACTACCTTTACCGATGTCGAAACGGAAGGAAAAGTTCAGCGCGTTAGCATTAGCACTGACAAGCATAACCATTTTGTTAAAAGCATGCGTAATTTGCCACGTGCAAATTTTATGTTAGCTTCGAATATTAATGGCTATGATGTCATGATTGCTCGTGAGATTGTGTTAACAGAATCAGCGCTGAATGAATTAAATCAGTGGTTGAATTGAGGGAGTAAAGGTCCATGACAAAAAAAAGCCCATACCAAGTAGTAAAATATCAATATGTGACTGAAAAGTCTATGGTGCTTCAACAGTTGAAAACTGCAGAAAGCAATCCTTCAGTCAAACGTTGTGAATCTCCGAAATATGTCTTTATTGTTGATCGCAATGCCAATAAAGAAGAAATTTCGCAAGCTGTGGAAGAAATTTACAAAAACGAAAATGTAAAAGTTATGGCGGTTAACACCATTAACGTAAAAGCGAAAGCTAGACGTGTACGTGGGAGACCCGGCTTCAAAAATGCTTTCAAAAAAGCGATTGTCACGCTTCGTGCTGGCGATAGCCTAGACAATGTATAATAGGAGCTTGAGAGTAGATGTTTAAGAAATATCGACCTGTAACACCTGGAACTCGTCAATTAGCACTTCCAACTAATGAGCAATTGACTCGTCCATGCGAAAACTCACGTGCCACTGTTAAACCCACTAAATCGCTCTTATTACCAAAAAGACGAACAAATGGGCGTAATAACAATGGTCACATTACTTGCCGCCATAAAGGTGGGGGACATAAACAACACTATCGTATTGTCGACTTTAAACGAGATAAAGAAAATATCCCTGCTAAAGTTGCCTCTATCGAGTATGATCCAAATCGCACAGCTTATATTGCTTTGCTAAATTATGCTGACGGGGAAAAACGATATATTTTAGCTCCGCAAGGCTTAAAAGCTGGAGATAAAGTGCAGACAAGTGATGAGCCACCTTTTCATATAGGTTGCTGCATGAAATTAAGACTTATGCCACTTGGTTCTGTTATACATAATATTGAATTATACCCTGGAAAAGGCGGAAAACTTGTTCGTTCAGCGGGATTATCTGCACAGCTAATGGCACGAAGTGGTGGTTATGCTACAATTCGTATGCCATCAGGTGAAGTGCGTATGATCAATGAAAACTGTCGAGCAACATTTGGCGCTGTTTCTAATCCAGAGCGCAATTTGCGCGTTGAAGGAAAAGCTGGCCGTATGCGCTGGAAGGGGATTCGTCCAACTGTTCGTGGTACTGCTATGAATCCTGTTGACCACCCACACGGTGGTGGTGAAGGTAAACATAAAGGTAACACACCACAAACTCCTTGGGGTCTCTATACAAAAGGACTTGTAACAAGATCCAATAAGAAGTCTAACAAGCTTATCGTGAAACGTCGAAGGAAGAAGTAGTTATGGCAAGATCGTTGAAAAAAGGTCCTTTTGTTGACCACCATCTACAAAAAAAAGTGGACGTTCAAAATAAAGAAGGAACAAAAAAGCCGATCAAAACGTGGTCAAGACGTTCAATGATTACACCTGATATGGTCGGACATACGTTTGAAGTACATAATGGCCGCAAACATCTCACTGTTTTTGTTACAGATAACATGGTTGGCCATCGTTTGGGTGAATTTTCTCCCACGCGTACATTTAAAGGACATCCAATTAAGAAGTAAAGGTTGCTAAGATGAGTTATGCTAAAGCAATAAGCAAATATATACGCATCAGTCCTCGCAAAGCTCGTTTAGCTGCAGGATTAATCCGCGGACTATCTGTTTCTGACGCTTCCCTTCAATTGACATTTAGCGGTCTAAAGGGTGGACGCTTATTAAAGAAGACATTAGATAGTGCCGTGGCAAATGCGGAAACGCAATTAGATATGAGACGTGAAAATCTCAAAGTTGTAGAAGTTCGTGTGGATGCAGGTCCTACGCTAAAAAGAGCGAAACCTAAAAACCGAGGCGGACGTCATCCAATTATGAAAAGAACAAGCCACTTTACCGTGATTGTAAGCAATCTTTAAGGAGTCATGGAATGGGACAAAAAGTCAACCCAATAAGTTTCCGCCTTGTTCGTACACGTGATTGGCGCTCCAAATGGTTTGCTAATAAGAAAGAATTTGGAGATCTTCTAGTGGAAGATCAAATCATTCGTGCTTATTTATTGAAAAAACCTGCTTTAGTAGGTGTTTCAGCAATCAAAATTAAGCGCATGAGCGGAAAAGTCGAAGTCACAATTGTGACAGCACGCCCAGGTCTTGTGATCGGGAAAAAAGGTGCTGAAATCGATGTGTTGAAAGGGGAATTAAGTAAATTAACAGGAAAAGAAGTCTGGGTAGCTGTTGAAGAAGTAAAACGGCCAGACATGGATGCGAAAATCGTTGCAGATAGTATAGCAAAGCAACTTGAAAGACGTATTCCTTTTCGTCGCGCAATGAAAAAAGCGATGCAATCATCGATTGATGCTGGTGCATTCGGTATTAAAGTTCAGTTGTCTGGCCGTATTGGTGGTGCAGAGATTGCTCGTACAGAATGGTATAAAGAAGGTAGCACGCCTCTTCATACGCTTCGTGCCGATATTGATTATGCGACAGGTCGAGCTGAAACTACTTATGGTAGTATAGGTGTGAAGGTTTGGATTTATCGCGGTGAAGACAACTTAGCGAAGAAGGAGGCTTAAACATGCCTTTAATGCCAAAAAGGACAAAGCATCGTAAGATGCAAAAAGGGCAATTTGCTGGATTAAGCAAAGGTGCCAATTTCGTTCACTTTGGTGAATACGGAATTCAAGTTTTAGAAAGAGGGTGGATTACAAACCAACAAATCGAAGCTTGCCGTGTTGCAATCAACCGTTTCTTTCAAAGACGTGGTAAAGTCTGGATTAGAATATTTCCAGATAAACCAATTACAAAGAAACCTGCCGAAGTGAGAATGGGTAAAGGTAAAGGTGCAGTTGACCATTGGGTAGCAGTCGTCAGACCTGGCCGAATCCTTTTTGAAGTGGCTAATGTGCCCAAAGATATGGCTCAAAGTGCTTTACGCAGAGCAGCGGCTAAATTGGGATTAAAAACACGATTTGTTGAACGCGTAGAACAAGTTTGAGGTTATATGTATAAAGCGAAAGATTTAAGAGATCAAAGTTTAGAAGAACTCGAAGCAACCCACGACGAGTCTCGCAGAAAATTGTTTGAACTCAACAACGAGTTTCGCTCTCAAAAAAAGAGAGAAAAACCCCATGAGATGAAACATACTCGCAAAGATATCGCTCGCTTGTTAACAGTGATTACAGAGAAGCGTCGCGAAAATCAAAATCAGACTAATCAAGGATAATCATGCAACAAGAAGAAAGAGGAAGCCGTAAAGTTAAAAAAGGCATCGTCGTCTCTAATAAAATGCAAAAAACCGTTGTTGTGAAAGTTGAGCGTACTTTTGCTCATCCTCAGTATGGTAAAATTGTCACTCGTGGCAAGAAATATTATGCTCACAATGAATCAGGCGATTTACAGATCGGTGATGAAGTAAAAATTATGGAAACACGCCCTTTATCAAAATTAAAGCGTTGGCGTGTAGTTGCATAGAATTTAATTCTATGAGTATCAACTCAGCGTTTAGGTTACGCTCACTTGGTAAAAGGATAGAGAAATATAAGCATTCATTGTCAGACTACTCTCTAAACTTGGTATCAAAAAGTTAGGCCTAAATCCGAAACAGGTGAAGACAATAAGTTACACCTAAGCAAAAGTTAATTATCGTTGGAGTTTGTAAACCATGATTCAACAAGAAAGCGAGCTAGAAGTAGCTGATAACTCGGGTGCAAAACGAGTCAAATGCTTTAAAGTATTAGGTGGATCAAAGCGTCGTTATGCCCATGTTGGGGATATTGTCGTTGCTTCTGTTCAAGATGCTCATCCTGAAGGAAGTGTTAAGAAAGGGGATGTTGTTAAAGTTGTTATCATTCGTACAAAATCATACATTAAACGTAAAGATGGTACGAAAATACGGTTTGATACAAACAGCTGCGTCTTAATTGACGACAAGAAGAACCCAAAGGGAACTCGTATCTTTGGACCTGTTGCACGTGAAGTGCGCGATAGAGACTTTTTAAAGATTAGTTCTCTCGCACCAGAAGTGATTTAATAAGTGAGGCAATGACGAAAATGGATAATAAGCCAAGTGGATCAAAAAAAATTCGCCAAGGTGACACAGTTGTTGCTATTGCCGGTAACAGCCGAGGTCAGATAGGAACTGTACAATCATGTAAGGGTGATAGAGTAATAGTTCAAGGCCTTAATGTACGCAAGAAACACGTTAAACGAAGCCAAGAAGCTCCTAAGGGCAGAATTGTTGAAATTGAAAGACCGATCCACATTTCAAATTTGAAAGTTTGTGTGGAAGGAGAAACAACGGCAAAGTTGAAAGTTCGTACTAATGAACAAGGACATCGTCAATTTGTTTATCACAAAGACGATCAAGAAGTAGTCTACCGTTCAGTCAAAAAACCTAAGTGAGTAGAAAAAGCCAATGTCCAGGTTAAAGAAAAGATATTTAGCTGATGTAAAACCAGAATTGCAAAAAAAATTTGCATATAAGAACCTGATGCAGGTACCTGGTTTAGTCAAAGTCGTGATCAATATGGGTATTGCAGAAGCATCAAAAGACAAAAATTCTATCCAGGATTGCGTCAAAGAAATGACAATGCTTTCTGGTCAAAAACCAGTGATCACAAAAGCAAAGAAAGCGATTTCTAACTTCAAACTACGTGAAGATCAACCAATCGGTGTTAAAGTAACTTTACGTGGTCAAAGAATGTTTGATTTTATTGACCGTTTTGTTAACATCGTTTGTCCTCGTATTCGTGACTTTAGAGGATTTCCTTCTAAATGTGACGGAATGGGAAATTATACATTAGGTTTGGATGATCAGCAAATCTTCCCCGAGATTAATTTAGACGAAGTTAAAAGAACGCAAGGAATGCATATTACATTTGTAACAAGTGCTAAAACAGATGAAGAATGTGTTGAGCTCTTAAGGTTACTTGGCATTCCATTTAAAAACTTACCGATTTCGGTAGCAGCTTAATAGGAGACGAAATCATGGTAGTCAGCGACCCAGTAGCCGATTTCCTCACAAGAATTCGCAATGGTACAAAAGCTCAACATCGCTATGTCGATGTAAACTGGAGCAAAATGAAGCAGACGCTTGCTGAGATCCTCAAAAATCAAGGATTTATCGAAAATTATCTGGTAAAAGTTGATGAAGGTCAGCGCGGAACGATACGTATATTTTTGAAATATACTAACGGACGTCGTCCTGTTATTCAAGGCCTAAAAAGAATTTCAAAACCCGGCTTACGCAAATATGTTGGGCACCAAGATATCCCACGCTTTTACGGTAATATGGGCTTATCCATTGTTTCGACTTCGCAAGGAGTCATGGCAGGCAATGAAGCTACTCAGCGTGGAATCGGTGGTGAACTTCTGTGTTTGATTTGGTAATGATCGAAGGAGAAAGTGACAATGTCTCGTAAAGGTAAACTTCCTATTTCTCTCCCAAATGGTGTAGAGGTTAAAGTTTCTAACACAGAAGTTGCTGTTAAAGGGCCTAAAGGCGCTTTAACACAAAAACTAATTCCTGGAGTTAACGTTAATGTAGAAGGAAACGAGGTTCTCGTTTCGTTAGCTGATGAAGAAGCAAAACTTGCTCATTTTCACGGCCTTTACCGTACTCTTATCCATAATATGGTAGTTGGGACAACTGAAGGTTTTGAGAAAAAATTAGAAATGATTGGAGTTGGTTATCGTGCAGCTGTGCAAGGTGATCTGCTTGATTTACAGTTAGGATTTTCGCATCCATGTAAGTTACCTATTCCGAAAGGTTTGGCCGTTAAAGTAGATAAAAATACTTTAATTACTATTTCAGGCTTCGATAAACATTTAGTCGGCCAATTTGCCGCAACTGTGCGCAGCCAACGTCCACCTGAACCTTATCAGGGTAAGGGGATTCGCTATGCAGGAGAATTTGTACGTAAGAAAGCAGGTAAAGCTGCTGCTAAGAAGTAATCGCTGAAGGAATGATATGATTAATCAAGCTAATAAAACTGCAAAACTACGTGTTAAACGTGCTGTTAGAGTTCGTAAGCATCTTCGTGGGACAGGCCTAAAGCCGCGTCTATGTGTTGTAAAAAGCAATAGCCATATTCAAGCGCAATTGATTGATGATGAAACTGGCACAACACTTGGTGGAACAGCAACATTTGCTAAAGAATATCGGAACACCGAGTTCTGCAAAAAAAATAAGGCCTCTGCTCGCAAACTAGGTGAGCAAATTGCCGAAATTGCCAAAAGCAAAAATATTAAAGAAGTGGTCTTTGACCGTGGACCCTTTAAGTATCATGGTATCCTTGCCGAGTTAGCTAATGCAGCTCGTGCAGGTGGTCTCCAATTCTAGAGGGATGACAATGAAAAAAGATGTAAGGAAGAGTCATGGCAAAAAATAATGAGTCTCCAAAAAAAGAGAGAGAGAAAGCAGAAAGTGATTTGACTGAAAAAGTCTTACACATCAACCGTTGCTCTAAAGTGGTTAAAGGTGGGCGTAAATTCAGTTTCTCTGCTCTTATTTTAGTCGGTGATGGTAAAGGCCGTATTGGTTATGGATTTGCAAAAGCAAATGAGTTGACAGATGCCATTCGTAAAGGCGGAGAAGCCGCTCGTAAGAATATGATTTCTTGCCCAACTGAAGGTACAACCATTCCTCACGAAGTAACTGTTCAATGGGATGGAGCAAGTGTTCTTTTGAAACCAGCTCCTTTTGGAACAGGTGTGATTGCTGGTTCTAAAGTACGTGCCGTCCTTGAACTTGCTGGTATCAAAGATGTGATGGCGAAGAATTTAGGTTCAAGCAATCCAATTAATCAAGTGAAGGCAACATTTCAAGCTATTCAGCAGTTGCTTACACGTGATGAAATTAAGCAGAGAAGAGGGGTATAAAAAGACTCATGATTACTTTAAATACACTCAAAGATTCTACGCGTAAACGTAAACCTCGCAAACGAGTTGGTCGTGGTATTGGTTCTAAACACGGAAAAACTTGTGGCCGTGGTGAAAAGGGTGCTGGTGCTCGCTCTGGTTATAAAAGACGTTTAGGTAAAGAAGGCGGTCAAATGCCTTTGTTTATGAAATTGCCTTTACGTGGGTTTAGCAATGCACAATTTCGTCGTCAATTTGACGTAATTAATTTAGATCAAATCGAAGCTGTTTTTAAAGATGGTGAAACTGTTGATGAACTTTCTTTGAGAGAACGAGGATTCATCAGCGGCAGAACTCACGGGATAAAATTGTTAGGAAATGGAGATTTAACAAAAAAAGTTAAGATTCATGTTCATGCAATTTCTGAAAGCGCTCGTGAGAAATTAACTCAAGCTAAAGTTTCATTTGAAATTGTAAAATAGCTTAATTTATAGACTGATGCTCATCTAAAACGTAACTTAAGATAAGAGTATTTTTTTACTAAAGAAACGTTGATAAATTAAACCACAAAAATAAAAATTTATTTTTGTGGTTTTCATTAGGTCTCTTGCAAAGTTCACTTTTTATAAGTGATTTTTTGGATGAATTTATATTCAAATCACGCAAAAGAAATTTTCTTTTGAGGAAAAAAAGCAACCTATTACCCAAAGATATAGAGATGCTGAATGGATTAAGACGTGTTTTTCAAATACCTGAACTAAAGACGAAAATTCTTATAACGCTTCTTTTACTTGCTGTTTGCAGACTTGGAAGTTTTATTCCAGTTCCTGGAATTAATGGAGAAGTTGCAGTTAGCTTTTTTAGACATGCGACCGGTGGAAGTCAAAATCTTTTTCAGATGGTCGATATTTTTTCTGGTGGTGCTTTTTCTCAGATGACTGTGATTGCTCTTGGCGTAACACCTTACATCTCAGCATCCATTATTATGCAATTGCTAGTTGCTCTTGTTCCTAGCTTACAAAGAGATTTGCGTGAAAATGGTGATGCAGGAAAGAGAAAAATTAATCGTTGGACTCGTTTTTTGACGATTGTCCTTTCTTTCTTACAATCTGCTCTTTTTGCTAAATATGCGCTTCAAATAAATCTTTCGCGGCCTGGTATTGTGGCTGGGGAATTGCTAGATATTACTGCATTTGGACTACCATGGCTTTTTTATTTGATAACTATTGCTACAATGACAACTGGAACGATGTTTTTGATGTGGGTAGGAGAGCAAATTACTGAACGTGGAATTGGTAATGGAATCAGCCTTATCATCTGTTTAGGTATTTTATCTCAAATTCCTACAGCAATGGGATTAATTTTCCAACAACTTAATCTGGACTCGCAAGAACCTGGCCAAATGAATTTTTCAACAATTTTAGTTTTGATCAGTGTTTTCGTTGTTGTGACACTGGCGACTATTTTAGTAATTCAGGGGCACAGAAGGATTCCCCTCCAGCACGCAAGACGTGTTGTAGGTAGAAAAGAAGTTCAGGGAGGAAGTTCTTATATTCCTTTAAAAATTAATTATGCAGGTGTTATCCCTGTTATTTTTGCCTCATCCTTATTAATGTTTCCAGCCACGCTGGGAACTTTTGTTGGACGAGGAAATTGGTTAGGAGAAGTGGCTAATTGGCTATCGCCTGGTGGACCTTTATATCTTGTCCTATTTGTAGCTTTGATTATATTTTTTACATACTTTTGGACAGCAACACAATTCAGGCCAGACCAAATTGCATCCGATATGAAAAAAAATGGTGCCTTTATTCCAGGTATAAGACAAGGCAAACCAACACAAGATTATTTAGAAAGTACAATGAATCGAGTGACTCTACTAGGAGCTGTATTCTTGGCATTAATTGCAATTTTACCAACAATGATTGGTAGTGTGCTGGGAGTGCCTCCAACTATTAGTTATTTCTTTGGTGGAACAGCTCTGTTGATTTTAGTTGGAGTTGTTTTAGATACAATGAAACAAGTAGAATCGCATCTTTTAATGAAGCGATATGATGGTTTCATGAAGAAAGGGCGAGTACGCGGCCGTTAATAGTTAAGAAAGCTTTAAGCATTAGTGTAAAGCTTCAAAAAATATGATTAAATAAAGTTGCAATAAAAAGAAAAGTTCAATACAATTTACAGTTCGTTTTCGGAAAAATTAGGAGAGTTCAATGCCTAGAGTCATAGGTATCGATATACCAGATAACAAAAGATTAGAAATCAGTTTAACCTATTTATATGGAATAGGTCGTCATTTGTCAAATGAGATTATTGTTAAATTGGGTTTAGATCCAAACATGCGTGCTCATAAACTTACACAAGATGACTTAGCTCGTCTAAACGGTTTACTCACATCTGAATATATGGTTGAAGGAGATCTTCGTCGTCAAGTTCAGAATAATATCAAACGTTTAATTAGCATTCATTCTTATCGTGGAATGCGCCATCGCCTTGGATTGCCAGTTCGCGGTCAACGGACAAAAACAAATTCTAGAACGCGCAAAGGTCGACGTAAGACTGTTGCTAATAAGAAAAAATAAGAATAGGAGTTCTCAACTTTGAGTAAGCAACCTGCCACTAATAAAAAACCTGTAAAGGCTAAGAAAAAAGCTTTTCAAAATGTTCCATCAGGAATCGCGCATGTTAAAGCTACCTTTAACAATACCATTATTGCGATTACTGATCCATCAGGTCGAGTGATTTCTTGGGCATCTGCCGGAAAAGTTAACTTTTCAGGTTCTCGTAAATCTTCAGCTTTTGCAGCCACCGTAGCTGCTCAAGATGCTGCTAAAACAGCTTCTTCTCTCGGTATGAAAGAAGTTGAAGTAAATTTGAAAGGACCTGGAGCGGGTCGAGAGTCTGCTGTGCGAGGATTACAAAGCGCGGGCTTAACAATTACTGCAATTAGAGATACAACGCCTGTACCTCATAATGGATGCCGTCCGCGTAAACGTCGTCGTGTATAAAGAAAAATTATGATGAACGGTTTGGTATGCCTTTTATGTTGATATTTTTAGTATCAGCATTAAAAGGCTTATTAATAGACTGCTCATTTGCTTCATACGATCAAGAGCCAAACGTTCATCTCAACTATTACTATTTTTAGGAGTCACTTCATGTCAGTAAAATACGGCAAATTTGAAATGCCTCATAAGATTACAGTAGATCAAGAGTCTCCTGAATCTAATTTTGCCCGTTATGTGGCTGAGCCTTTCGAAAGAGGATTTGGACATACAATTGGAAATGCATTGCGTAGAATGATGTTGTCGTCTTTAGAAGCTCCAGCTATCATTTCTGTTCGCGTAGAGGGCATTCCTCACGAATATATGGCTATTGAAGGAATTTCTGAGGATATGACTAATATTATCCTCAACTTTAAAGGAGCTTTGCTACGCAAACTTCCTACTGAAGAAACTCCTAGAGATACGCGTATTTTGACAAAAGTCGTCGAAGTGACACAAGACGACTTAGATCGCAATCAGGGGCAATACTGCGTTACATTGCAAGATGTGGTTCAAGAAGGCAATTTTGAAATTGTTAATCCAGAATTACATCTTTTTACTGTGACTAAGCCTATGCGTCGTCAAGTAGATCTTCGAATTGCTTTTGGACGCGGTTATGTCCCGTCTGAGCGTCACGTGGTACGTGATAAAACATCCGATGAAATTTTAGTTGATGCAGCTTTTTCACCTGTTCGTTTAATCAATTATTTTATCGAGAATACACGTGTAGGTCAAGATACTGATTTTGATCGACTCATCATGGAAGTTACCACTGATGGGCGTATTACTCCTGCTGAAGCTTTGAGTTTTGCAGTTCAAATTGGGCTTAAACATTTTGAAGTATTTAATCAATTTAATAATTACGCCCTTTCTTTTGACGAAAAAGATGGAGATCGTAACGGTGATCAAGATGAGTTAATGGATAAACTTTCTTTAGGAATTGATGAAATCGAGTTATCAGTTCGCTCAGCTAACTGCTTAACTGGTGCTAATATCGAGACACTCGCAGAATTGGTTTGCATTCCAGAACGTAGGATGTTAGAATTCAGAAACTTCGGTAAAAAATCCTTAAATGAAATTAAAGCTAAACTTCATGAGATGTCATTGCACTTAGGCATGGACTTGAGTCGTTTTGGGGTTTCACCTGATAATGTCAAGGATAAAATCAAGCAGTACCGTGAAGAAAAGAAAAAGAAAAAAGAATTAGTTAAACACGAAGATGCTAAGTAGGTAAACAGTTATGAGACACCTCAATCAAACATGTAAGCTCAATCGAACCACGTCTCATAGACGTTGCATGTTCGCCAACATGTTAAAATCTTTAATATCGAATGAGCGTATTGAAACAACAGTTCCGAAAGCTAAAGCTTTGCGCCGCTATGCCGATCGCATGATTACTTTAGCTAAGAAGAATACATTGTCTGCACGTCGTCAAGCGATTGCAGAGCTAATGATCCGTTTTAATTCTTTGACTCCAAAAGAGCAAAGAGCGGCTAAAGAAGGAAATACACAAGCTTATAATGATGATCGTCTTGTCATCGGTAAGCTATTTGATGTTTTAGGCACGAGATTTGCTACCCGTCAAGGTGGTTATACTCGTATTGTGAAACAAGGACATCGTGTGGGAGACAATGCACAAACTTGTATCATTGAATATCTCACCGATTAATTTTTAGTTTTTATAAGACAGATCTGTTAACGGATCTGTCTTTTTTTCAAATTTCTTTATTTTTTTGCCATTTTAAGTTCTTATTTAGATTTCTTAATCATTTAAATTGGCTTATATACTTATTCATTTCTATCTCTCTATACCTCTATAAGTTTTTCACCTCCATAAGTTTTTCCATATTTCTTTTCTTCATTAATATAAGGGAATTTTGATAATAACGATTAATCATTAAATATCTATTTATTTTAATCAGGCAAAACAAATGACGCAAATAAGGAAAGTCTGTGGATTTTAGGGGGTTTTAAAAAAAATTTGAAGAAGTGATATGTTCTTTAACAAAGGATAAAGTTTTTCGAATTTATAGCGGTTTAGTGACTGCAATTGTTGTTATACCATCTATTGCTCAGCCAAAAGATGTAAGAGAAAACTTCTTCGCAGAGGACTTACATTTGGGACACGTTGCAACATCCTCGATGCTCCTGTTGTTACTTATTTAGTTTTTGCTGAAATGGATGTGGCTCAGATGGGCATTCTATTAACGTAAACGATGGTTCCTTTTGAAGCATATATGATAGATGTTCTTGTCAATTCATTCCTTAATAATTTTTAATGCAGTCATGAATATTTTCAACAGCGTGACAAAAAGCGTTTGTAGAGATTATTTTTAAAGAACGTGAACACCCATTTTAGAAACGAATACTTCAAGTTTTAGGTTTATTTAATATAAAATCAAAAATTAACTAACGATTTGAATGATTTTTCTGCAAATAAACCTTATCCTGCCATTAATGCTCTAAGTTAATAAATTATCTTCCTCTATTCTTTGCTTTACAATCTCTTTGCGATGCATTATTTTCAAGTAATAATAAAAAGGAGGTCTTATGGCGGTCAATATAGCTATCAATGGATTTGGAAGAATTGGGAGATTGGTTTGTCGTCTCGCCATTGAAAGAGAAGATATTCGCATTATTGCCATCAACGATCTAGTTCCTGCAGATAATTTAGCTTATTTATTAAAGTTTGATTCAACTCATGGTCGATTTAAGGGCGAGATAAAGGTAGAAGAGAATGCTATCCATGTGAATGGAAAGAAAATACTAATTTTTTCTGAGAAAGATCCCCAAAATTTACCTTGGAATGATTTGAAAATTGATTACGTTGTTGAGTCTACCGGCTTGTTTACAACTCCTGAATTGGCAGGTAAACATTTAATTGCCGGGGCGCAGCGTGTTGTTATTTCTGCTCCAGCTAAAGGAGATGTTCCGACATTTGTAATGGGAGTGAACGAAAAAAACTATAATCCTGCAACTGATCGGATTGTTTCTAATGCTTCTTGTACAACTAATTGCTTAGCTCCAATTACAAAAGTTTTATTAGATAATTTTGGAATTGACGAAGGTTTAATGACCACTATACATGCTGTCACAGCTTCTCAACCAACCGTTGATGGGCCTTCAAAAAAAGATTGGCGAGGAGGAAGAGGGGCTAGCCAAAATATCATTCCGGCTTCTACAGGTGCTGCAAAAGCAGTTGCTCTATGCTTGCCTCAAGTTAAAGGGAAATTGACTGGAATGGCTTTTCGTGTGCCTAATGCGGATGTGTCTGCGATTGATTTAACGGTTCGTCTGAGCAAGGAGACATCCTATGAGGATATTTGCCAAGCAATGAAAAATGCATCGGAAGGAGTAATGAAAGGAATTTTAGCATTTTGCGATGAACAAGTTGTATCCAGTGATTTTATCAGTAGCCCCTATTCCGCTATTTTTGATAAAGGTGCGGGAATCACCTTGAATTCGAAATTTTATAAATTAATTGCTTGGTATGATAATGAGATGGGATATGCTTGCCGAGTTATTGATTTAGTGAGTTATATGAATTGTTGTAACAACAATTCTCTTTAAAAAACAGATTAAGCTATGTTATGAATTTATCGTAAGGTAAACCCTGCTTGTTTTTATCACATAGCTGCTGTTTTTGTGCAGGAACTATTTGCGCAGTAAAAGGATGTTTGCCTTCAAATAGCAAGATAGGTAAACTAAAGTGCGAATATTTTTTTAATGACAGTAAAGGTAAAGATATAAATTTTTTGAATATTTATCGATCTGTCCAAAACCTTGAAAAATAAAAATTTAAAATATTTTTTACTTTTCGGTTTATTTGTGCAAGTTATTTTACTAGGTGACAGCATAATAGTACAATAGTTGTCATAAAATAAATTTTAGGACAACGAGCTCATCGAATAAGATGGCTAGTAAATTTTAGATGAATAATTCGTTTAATGTAGAGATTAATTTTTAAATCGTTTGATTCTCAGGAAAATTAAGATCATTAAATTCATGAAATGAATAAAGAAAAACAACTAATAAGATGTTTATTGGCTTAAAGACTTCTAATCGATTTAACTGAACTGATAAAAAATTCGCCATTTTTTTATTTGATTTGAATCAATAAATTTTAATGAACGAATTATATCAATACTGAATGTACAAATGAATATTTGGGAAATTCATTCAGTGTAGATAATTGATGAAACAAATGCGAAGGGTGATTGCGAATTCCTATTTTGATAAGTGAATTCTTTTTGAATAAACTGGAAGAGAATGCATGAATAGAAGTAGTTAAATGACTAGAAATGTATCGTTTTAAGATTATAAGATCAAGAAAGCGATTAAAAAGTGTATAGGTACGTTTAGTTTAGTAGATTTCTTTATTGAATAAACTAGATTAAAAACATGATATAAATGCACTAATCAGCTCATTTTTGAGTTTTTAGCCTATCCTTCAAATATTGTTGTCTTAGTCTTTAGCTAATAAAACTTGTTAAGTTGACTGAATATAAATCAGATGGAAACACTTAACAATGGATAACTAAAGTGGATTTTACACGTGAACCCATCATAGAAACGATTGTTACTCCTAAAGAAGGATATAAATTAGTCGTTAGAAGCAGTAAAGGATCAGCGCAAGAAGAGTATTTTGTTGATTCTGTAGAAGTTGTCTCTTTTAGTCATGCTCTATTTTTCCGTTCCATGGAAAGGCCTAAATCATTTCTTGTCCCCGTAGCTGACTATGAAATTTTAGAAGTCAGGGAAGCTCGCATGGTCTTAAAAAATGCAGGTTTAGATCGTTCAATTAAAATTGGAGGAGGGCGTGAAGGAAACTTAAAAGCAACTAATCGAGAATTTGACAAAAATGAGGGAGTAATAGAGGAAGAAATTGTTGCCGAGCAAGAAGATACGAATATTCAAGTTTCCGAAAATCCAGAATCTAGGCAAGAAGTTAAAGTCGATAAAAAACGAGATAGACGCCGCCATTATCGAAAACGAAGAGGAGGTAAGGGGGAAGAGCGAGAAGAAAATGCAAAAGAAGCCATCAATGATTTATCTCCTTCAGACATTCCATCGTTGGAAGACGAGAAAATTAATCTCCTGCCACCTGAAGAGGTGATAGAAAATGGGCAAACGTCGACGCTATCGCCTAGTTTGCTATCTTCTCTGTTACAACCACCTCCTACATTAATTTCAGAAACAATTAACCGTTATAGAGAAAATGCGTTATTTAAAAATGCTTTTTTCTTAACTGAAGAGGAACAATATAAGCCTCATGACAAGGTTCAAGAACTCCTGAATGAAGATGATGATGTCGATTTTGCCCCTTATTTGCAAGAACCAACATTTGCAAAGGAACCAGAAAGTTCTAATTCTGGGGCTACAGAGCAGCTCACGGGTGATAAAACAGAGCTTTTTGAAAATATTATTGAACAAGAGTTGAAGCGAGAAGAACAAACTCAAGAACAAATTTTCAAAGAAATTCCGTCTGAAAACACAACTTCCAATGAAATCGCATTAACAAATGAGTCTAATCTTGTTGAATATTCTGGAGAATTATCTTTTCCCGCTTATAAAAAAGAATCTGAAAATGAAGGAGAAGTATTTTCCGAAGAAAGTCAAAAGCGAGAGGAAAATGAAAAAATAGTTCATTCTGAAAATAAAACAGATGCATAATTTTAATTTAAACAAAACCTTCTGATTAAGTTCAGGAGGTTAAATTGAATGGACATTTAAGTTAAGATAGAAAAACCTTGACAAAATATCAGTTGAAAAGTTAGATTGTTTATTCAATTTCGCTCGGGTGGTGGAATGGTAGACACAAGAGACTTAAAATCTCTTGCTCAATTTGGGCGTGAAGGTTCGAGTCCTTTCCCGAGCATTTAAAGCCGTTAGGAGTTCCTAACGGCTTTTTTTATTCTTTTTCTTAAGCAGCTTCATTGTGTACGATCGTAATACGAAAATCAGTCGCTAATACTGCTTTACCTTCAACGTGAATGCGTGTGTTTTTAGGAACAATAATTTCTTTAATATTTGGACATTGATCAATGTCAATAACTTCAGCTTGAAGAGCTTTAATTGTTTTCAGCCGTGTACATCGATGAAAAAGTAACTGACGAGAATCGACGGTTAATGTTTCTAGATTGAAGCAATGATTACATTCTATTTTATGATTATCCTGGCTTTGGATTTCGGTGATAGCGGTGCTGATTAACTTCAAATTTTGAACACTCTGACAATTCAATTGATCGAGATTATTGCAATTTTGAAATTCTAGATGTTGAATATGAGTTGCTTTAACACTTGTGACATTCGAAAAGAGGAATTTAACGGAATTTTTATTCCTAAATTCAAAATCAGATAAAAGACTATTTTCTTCTTTGTTACAGCCAAATACGATGTCTTGACTATTATCTGCTTTCCAATTTAATAATTTATCATAGAAATAGAGGCTGATGCTTCGAGCATTAGGCGCATGAAAAAATTCTAAGTTTTTAGAGGTTAAACAAATGGGATTTTTTCCAAGATAAACTAAGTGCATTAAGTGAGATGAAACAAGGGTAAACTCTACCTTCGTTAATAGAGAGGTAGCCTGAAAGATTTTTTCCATGTCTGAATCGGATACATCTCTCAAATAAACTTTTTTTCTTAGGAGGTTATGAAAAGGTGCTTCGTGAGCTAAATAGACTTGAAATTGTCTGGCTGATTTGCATTTCCAGACGAGTAAAGCATTTGGATATACCTCTTTTAGCATAGACTCGTATTTGATTAACACTTTCTCATTGCCCGTTTGCGAAGACAAATTAAATTTAACAATGTCAATTAAGTAATTTAACTTGTTAAATAATTCCGCGCAGCCTGGTTGTAGGCTATATGCCAAACCATCAGAATCTAAGCTTAAACTTGAACCAAACGTTTTCCATGCCTCATGAATGCTTTTACAAGTTTGGCTTAAAATTTCCGCTTTTTGCATTTTGCTTAGAATAAAAAAACAAAAATAAGTCGTATTTAACGCTTTTTTTTGTTCAACATCATCTATATGTTCGCTCAATGCTTCAAAGATCACTTCAAAATTTTCTTTATTCAGCTGAGGTAGTAATGTTTGCGAATCAACTGGCAATCTTCTTCTAGAATGCTTAGACAAATCTAATTTAATTCCTAAAAAATGTGACAATTGAAGAATAGGGAGAATATTTTGGTCCGCTATTTCTAAATTTTTGCTTGTTAAGTCTAAATTTCCAGTTGCCATCAAGTAAATAATATTTTTTACATCTTTTCGCCTTGATTTGAGTAAAATAGCTAATTGCGTGTAGTTTATAGGAATAAAGTAATAGAGAGACAATTTGAGCAAAGGAATGAAATTGTCTTTTGTGAATAATACATTCTTTCCTAACAGGATTTGAATTAGGTCTACCGCAATTAAAGAAACAAGGTCTGGGTTGTTGGTGTCAATAATATCCGCTATTTTTTCAAAATCGATTATTAATTCTTTATGATCTTTCCATCCACCTTCTGATTGAGTTTTTAATAAAGGAACTAAAGTCTCCAATAAATTTTTAGGGACTTGAATATAGGAGGGAATATTAGGGAATGGATTAAAAGCTTTGATCTTAATTTTAACAAAATGAGTGGGATCAGATGAAATGAATGAACCGTATTTTTTCCAGATCTTTTTGTATATATCAATGACATTTTTAGGAATTGTTTTTTCTTGGACTAATTTCTGAAAAAACTTTTTAGTTAAAGGAAAATTTTGGATTTGTTCTTTTTCTAACTTTTTGAAGGTTTCTAATGCTGTGGTTACTTTTGCTAAATATTGCTGGGATGTTTGCTCTGATGGGGTTTCAGTCATTACGTAAGTCTCAATCGAAATCCAGTTAGCTTCTGTCTGACAAGAATAATTTAAGGAAGGTTGCATATTCACATTCCGTTATATTGAGGAGGGCCTAATTTTATTTTAATTTAAGCGGAAGTTTTTTTTTGTCAATCAAATATAGAGGGATTAAAGGCATGTTTTGGTAGAATTTACTTTGTAAAGACAACTATTAATTGATTGATATTTCATTATTAAATTTTATTATTAAAAAATTTGTGCGTTATATTTTAGGGGACTTTTATGACTTTCAAACACAATATATTCTCCTCCAGGGTAGATTAGCCCCCCTATAGATAACTATGAAAATGAGTGAATTAGGCTATACCCATAATAATCGTGAAATTTGTAAAAATGGTTGCTGTGCAAAAAAAAATTTTGGAGTTATTTATATCAAGAATTTTCATTCCAGTTGCTATACTAAGTTTGAACAAACTAGTTGATTTTATTTGCGTGGGGGTTAGCTATGAAAGTTTAAGCGAGAAACATTCATATCTTTAAAAATTTCAGTAAATAGAATGAGTAATCTCTCAAGATTGCTGGCGATTTTTATGCAAAAATAGCACTACTATTTGCACTTTAATTGATCCGAGGAATGATTATATAAAGTTTACTTCCAACAACATATTTGGTAAAATAGTAACGCAAACGAAAGCTTCTTTATCTATTTTTATGATTGTTACTTTTGCACTTAAATAGCTAATAATAAAAAAACTTTAGGAAAATGGATGACTAGAATTTCTGAAAATTTTCACGCATGGAGTGCACATCTTTCTCCAATCGCTATTCAAGCAAAAGAAATTGGGTTAAAAGCAATAGTTATAATTGATCCAGTTGTTGCTGAAATGATGAAAATAATTGTTGTAAAAATTTTGTTGGAAGAAGTAACAAAAACTCTTTTTTCTAGCAAACAATTACCAGGGATTAATGTAAGGTTGATCACAGTTGTGGGGCCCGCTGTTGAAGAATTTTTTTTTCGTGGGATGCTGCAGCGAGGAATTGGTATAACTCAAGCGGGATGGAATCGATTTGTGATTAAAAGGGAGTTGTCAAAGCAAGAAATAATCTCCCAAAGGGCTTGGCGTATCCATGTGACAGCTATTATCTTTGGAGTAGCTCATGCTACTAATTCTCATAGTAATTATGCTAATAAGTTTACTCAAATAACATGGTGTTATATGGGAGGTGTTACATATGGGTATCTCAGTGAAAAATATCAAACTCTTTCGGTTAGTATATTGGCACACAGCATCAATAATATTTTGGCGATTTCGTTGATGGTTTACCCTAAATTTAACGAGTTAACGCTACTTGCCCTAGTGGCTAATAACCTAGCTTTTTGTGTTTTAGGCACGAGTTCAAATAATGTAATTGATGAAAAGATGGTAGCAACTAAAGCTTACTTATCACATTTATATCAGCGTTGTTTTGTTTCTTTGTCAAATTTTTCAAAAAAATCTTTCTCACAAACCGTCGAGATTGTCTAAATAAAAAAGCAAAGAGCTGAATGATTTAAGAGATTTTAATTTTACCGTTTTCATGTTTTAGGATGATTTTAAAACATATAGGGGCCGGGCAGAACGAAGTTTAAACAAGGTACCGTAGATTTATCTCTGCGTTATTTGATTTCTATTTTTCAAGCTACAACTGTAGCAAATAACTGAGCTCATATTAATAATCTAAAGTTTAATCGATGCTGAATTATTGACGATTCAGCATCGGACTTCTAAAATGCCTAAGACTCTTTTTTAGGCATGATTTTTTTTAAAACTTTCCCTTTCGTCGGCATTGCTTCTTTTTTTGCTTTCGGAATAATCCGCTTAGCTTTAGGCTTTTCTGTTTTGGCTGGCTTTGCAGCTTTAGTTACGACAGTCGACTTAGAGGCAGCTTTAGCTTTAGTTAGCTTTTCTTTCGTTTTTTTTTGTTTTTTTTCAGTAAAATCTTCATCATCGTCGTCATCTTCTTCGTCATCAAAACTGTTATCCATTGCGTAGGGATTATTCTCTTTTTCTGTCGGAGGATTCTGAGTTTCTGCCCAGCGATTAGAAAGAGTACGTAAGGATGCAAGCTTTTGGCTTATAGAAGTGTCATCATCAAAGGATTGTCGACGGTTTGTTAAAAGGTCATCTTCAGAATCAAATTTTGACGAAAAAGCTGAAAAATGGGAAGATTGAATGTTAGGTACAAAGAGAAAAGGGCGAACTGTTGGGGGAACAGTTGTAAAAATATCAATTGTTACTTGAGGTTCAATTTCTGGTTTTGCAGCTTGCTTAGGTGGGCGACCTCTTTTTGGACGGGGATTTAAAGCTTCGTTGGAATAGTAAGTTTTTGCCTTTGCAAATAAGTTTTTGCGGGCTGTTAGAATATCCTTACCTACTTTTGATTGAAAAAGTGAATGTTTAAGTTTTTCTACAAGTTGACGTGGTAAATCTAAATCTTCTTCAAAAACAAAATGAAAATGATTTAACCTTAACCATTCAATAATGCGAATGCGCGAACGTTCTTGATAAAATTGCTGCCACTTTTCTTGTTCAGAATGATGATCATAAATGAACTCCAAAAAATTCTCTCGAGCTTCTTTAGATTGAATAATATCAAGGAGCTTTTCTTTTGTATCAATATCATAAACCTTTTCATTGACAAATCCTTCCATGATCTTTTTGGTTTCATAAAAAGATAGTTTTGGGATTTGACAATATCTATCCGAATTCTCTGTCAATTCTTTTTGTAAAGCGTCCAATTCGTTTTGAGGTTTATCAAGATCAACATAAATTAAAAAACCTTCTAATCGATCAATAAAAAAATCACGTTCGTCATCCGATTTAGCAAAAGCCTCCATTAAACGGTGGCAACGTAAAATGAGGGGGTTTTGAGCTTCTTGTTTAGTTTTACTGGCGCACATATTCGGTTACTTCCTCAAATAGTAATATAAGATTGGGATTGTATCGAATTGATTGAGTTACAAGCAATCGAAAAGCTTTTTAACTAGCATATTTTTATCAATTAAGCGTTAAATTTTTTTCTTAAAGTTTCGGTTATGATTCTAATTTGATTGAGCCATTGAAAACGGCCAATGCTGGACCTGTCATTGTCACATTTGTAAATTTTTGATTAATCAACGTGAAACCAATTTCTAAACAAATCCCCGATCGAGTTTGCATTGATATGGGAGCACTTAAATGATATTGAAAAGCTGCTGCTAGAGCCGCTGCTGTTGCTCCCGTCCCACAAGCTAATGTCTCTGCTTCTACCCCTCTTTCATAAGTGCGAATCATGAAAGTTTGTCCATGGAGATGCTGTACAATTGAGAAGTTAGTTCCGTCAGGTTTCCATAACGGATGATAACGAATGAATGGCCCCATTCGTTCTAACGGAAATTGTTCAATGTTTTCAGCGAATAAGATAATGTGTGGAACCCCTGTATTTAATGAGTGCACATAATAGATTTTTGACTCAAATGAAATAGGCACATTCCAATTTAATTTGTTGGGGGAGCCCATTTCAATAGTGATATTAGATGCACTTTTCCAAGCTTTTAGCACATGGTTATTTGTTTCTATAGAATAAATGGAATGCAAAATATTTAAAGATTCCATCCAATCGATTAAACATCGAAGACCGTTTCCACACATTTCGGCCTCACTTCCATCTGCATTAAAAATGCGCATGCGGGCATGGGCAATTGTCGAGTTTTCTAAAAGGATAATCCCATCAGCTCCAACACCCCATTGCCGATGGCAAAGCTGTTGAATAAGAGGGATGGAAAATGGAAATTTACCATTTCGATTATCAAAAAGAATGAAATCATTTCCACATCCCACATATTTAGTAAAAGACCACTGCATAAGTTTTTTTAAGTGGACTCAATCTCTTCAAAGCTATTAATCACTTTATCGAGTAGTCCAAATTCTAAGGCTTCTTGTGCTGTCATCCATGTATCTCGATCAATTGCTTTTTCTATGGCAGCAAAATTTTTCCCCGTTGCTTGTACGTAGATTTCAATCAATCCATTTCTAGTTTTTAGCATCTCTTTTGCTTGAATCTCCAAGTCTGTTGCTTGCCCTTTAATTACTCCGGATAAAAGAGGTTGGTGGATCATAATTCTAGAATGAGGTGTTGCGAATCGGCGTCCAGGGGAAGCGCAAAGGCTTAAAATAGAGCCCATTGAAGCGGCTAATCCAGTAACCAATGTTGTTACAGGGGAAGTAATCATTTTGATTTGATCCCAGATCGCAAATCCTGAATCAACAGCGCCACCTGGACTATTAATGACGAATAAAATTGGTTTACCAGGATCTGTTAATTCGAGATACCAAAGCTTACGAATAATTTCACTTGCCGATCCACTATCAACAGCATCAGAAATAAAAATTCTTCTAGAATCTAGTATAGCATGTTCAATACGATCTGCCATTTTAGAAGGAATGGCACTTTTGTTTTTATCATGTTTGGGCATGGAAGTCTCCCGAGTCAAAACTCATTTTTTAGTTGTATCTTATGATTTCTGATATCCTTTTTCAAGTTCTAAAGGCGCAAAATAAGAAAAAATGTTTGATTGTGTCAAACTCTAAATCGATTTGATAGTAAAGTTTATTAAATTTCTATTTCAGGATAGAGAGGGAAATGAATTAATAAATTTTTTACTCGTGCCTTTGCTTCATTGATAATTGTGGAATCTGTGATGACAGAAGCCTTACTTGGTTGTCCAGTTTTTTGAACAATGCCAGGTTTAGAGTTTGATAGGACAGAGAAAATAACAGAAGCAATTTCATTCATTTCATCTTTACCCATTCCCAAGGTTGTTAAAGCTGCTGTTCCTAAACGAATTCCAGATGTATACCAAGGCCCTTGTAGATCATTTGGAATTGCATTTCTGTTAACTGTGATATGGGCTTCTCTTAATGCAGTTTCTGCTTGTCGACCGGTTAATCCAAATTTAGATAAATCGAGAATCATTAAATGGTTTTCTGTTCCACCGGTAACAAGACGAATTTCATTTTGAAGAAAGCAATTGGCTAAGGATTGAGCATTATCAACAATTTTTTGTGAGTACTGTTTAAAATTAAGGGAATTTGCTTCTTTAAAAGCGACGGCTTTTGCTGCCATAACGTTGGGAAGTGGCCCTCCAAGAACTGACGGACAACCTTTATTAATGGCTTCGCTAAAGGACTGTTTACATAAAACAAAACCTCCTCTTGGGCCTCTCAATGTTTTATGCGTAGTAGAAGTCACAATATCTGCATAAGGAATAGGATCGAATTCGCCTTGGAAAACTTTTCCGGCTACCAGACCGGCAAAGTGAGCCATATCTACCATCAAAGTAGCTCCTACACTATCTGCAATTTCACGCATTTTAGCGAAATTAAGTCGCCTTGGATGGGCCGAATAACCAGCAATAAGAATTGTCGGTCTTTCTTGTTGCACTTGTTTTGCAAGAACAGAGTAATCAAGAATTTCGGTTTTGGGATCAACATCATATAAGACAGAACGCATCATCTTAGATGAGATATTATGGCGATATCCATGCGTTAAATGTCCCCCTGAATTTAAGGACATGCCCATGAGTTTCTGATTAACGAGAAGTTGCCGAATTTTTTCATATTCTTCGGGAGTTAACTCATCTAAAGTTTTTTTTCCAAATTTTTCAATTTCCGGATTTTGAATTTTATGGATTAAGATGGCCCATAGTGCCACTAAATTTGCGTCAGCTCCTGAATGGGGTTGAACATAGGCATGCTCACATCCAAATAATTGAATCAATTCTTGACTAGCTGTTTCTTCAATGCTATCTATGTTATCGCATCCCGCATAAAATCGGTGATGTGCATATCCTTCAGCATACTTGTCAGTTAAAAGGTTACCCATTGCTAACTGAACAGCCAAAGACGAAAAGTTTTCAGATGCAATAAGTTTTAGATGAGAGCGTTCATCTTGTAATTCTTGAATAATACTAGAAGAAATAGCAGGGGAGACAGTTTCAATATGATCAAGAGCGGCTAAATAAGCAATCGCTGCTGAATTTTGTTGATTGCTTGTTTTAGACGAGAGATATTTTTTAAGTCTTGACATATGCTGTTCTCCTTATGACGACTGAAAATCTGTTGAGTTTCATGCAGTTACTCGTTAAATCCACATCTTTTGCATTTATTTTTCGTTGACTACCGTGAGTAGATGAGTGCAATATTTTAGTAAAATTTGATTTTCAAGTAGATAAACCTAGCGCCTAGGCTAAATTCATTTGCTTGAACAAATAAATGATGTGGGATTTATTGTGTCTGACAAGTTTGTTTTGTGCAAGATATACGAGATTTTTTAAAATGGTATGGACTTGATTAGTAGCGTTAAAATTTGAAAATAAGCCCAAAAAATGCTCATAATCAATTATTAAAAATAAATATTGATAGATTTGTTTTAAGGGCTATCAAGTAAAATTTGGCTAATGACTCAAAATATAATTTTATGCAAATGAAGGAGTATAAATAAATGAACAGCCATTAGTTATGGTGTGATTTTCACCCGCTTCATAATGATTATCGTTAATTAATACTTTAAACTCACAGCTCGAAAAAGGGGTTTCATTTTCCCAAATCCATTCATCTGCTTTAATGTTTTTTAATGGTTGCCCTTTGTTCCAGGTTAGGTTCGCTCCATTGCCTCGAATGTACAGTTGATTGTTAAATCCTACATCATATTTAACTAAGACTGAAGTTTTAAATAAGGGTTTTTTTTCAAAATGAGAGCATCCATGTTCACATTCATCCTTTTGATTTGCATAAATTTTAGCGGGATGTTGAGTCGGAGCTTTAGCTAAAGCAAAAACATCTGTTTCGTTGGGTTGCGGGGATTGCGTTATTTTAGTTTTAGCAGGATTTTTAAGTGAGTCTTTTTTGGTTAACATGGTTCACCTCTCGGTTGACTTAAGTAAAAAATAGTTCTTAAGCATCTTTTAAGACACAAATTAAGCGTCTAAAAAATGATGTTTACGTTAATAAAAGAATTTATTTATGTATTGTAAATTAGATGAATCTCTGTCAATAAAAAAAACGATAAGTTTGTGATGCGAAATAAGAAAACTAAAAATTTACAAATCTGTTTGAAGCCTTAGGTTTTTAATTGAATATTAACTCTCGACAGGATATCTTATTTGTATCCTAAATTAAACTAAATTTAGGCGATAGTTTGTGCTGCATGACAAAATACGACTACGTAATCTAATGTGTTTCATTCAGCAGGAATTAAGTAGAAATCTTTTAACAGTCCCTTATTGTGTTAAATCTAAAATAATTCATGTTAAGGGATGATCAGATTGTGTTCCACAGCATTTGACATTTCTCAAATGAGATGAAATTTGAGAGATTATTAAATCATTTAAAATAAATGTTGAACACTTTCTAGTAGATAGACAAGCTTACCCCTATACCTTAAGGAATACCTATGCTAGAAGCCCTTAAAGTGATTTTAGAAGTTCAAGAACTAGACATGAAAATGATTCAGTTGATGCTCTTAAAAAGACAAAGACAAAAAGAATTGGATCTTATTCACAGTGGGCAAGAATCACTTCACAAGCGTGTGACAGATAAAGAAACTGAAATTTTTGAAGTGAAAAAGTTGATTCGCTTGACCGAAGGTGAACATGCAGAAATATTAGAAAAAATTAAAAAATTTGAGTTACAACAAAATTCAATTAAAAAAGTTGATGAATATAATGCAATCACACATGAGATTTCAGCCGCAGATCGCGAACGTCTCAATAAAGAGCAGCGTTTAAGCGATTTTTATGATAAGTTAGCGGTTGAAGAAGATATGCTTAAGAGTTTGAAAGAGAGTGCAGAAGAAACTGCTGTTAACTCTAAAATTGTTGAAACTGAAATTCATGAAAGTATTCGACAAATTAACGAAGAAGGTCGTGTTCTTAAAACCCAACGAGATGAACTCGTCGAACAAGCTGACCCAGAAGTTTTTCAAATTTATGAAAGGCTTCTCCGTAATAAAAAAGATCGGGTTGTTGTGCCTTTAGAAAATCGGTGCTGCAGTGGTTGTCATATCATGTTAACAGCTCAACATGAAAATCTCGTTCGTAAAGGAGAGCGTCTAGTATTTTGTGAGCATTGTTCACGTATTCACTATTGGCAAGAAAGTAAAGCTTTAGAAGATAGTGTGATTGCCACAAAACAACGGCGTCGGCGAACAACGAAAACAGCTTAGAGCCTTTTAGCCCTCTTAAAGCTGATTTTTGAGGGTTTTTCAAATGTTTTTCAAAATTTTTGTCTGGGAAGAGAAGTCATCGCTGCTTTTCTGTTGAAAGAAGAGGAGAGGAAAGTCTGGACTTCGCAGGAGAAGATACCAATGAAAGATTGGGGGCCGTAAGGCTACGGAAAGTGTAACAGAAAATATTCCGCTATTAAACACTTTGTGTTTTGATAGACAGGGTGAAATGCTAGCTTTGGGAGCTATGCCTGATTTGAGGAGACTCAAACAGTGACAAACCCTATCTGAAGCAAGACCGACAAGAGCATATTCTGTCTCCACAGAGCTCTCAAGAGTTGCTTGAGGATGTCGGC
The DNA here is from genome assembly GCF_000648255.1 of Candidatus Protochlamydia sp. R18. NCBI lineage: Bacteria > Pseudomonadati > Chlamydiota > Chlamydiia > Parachlamydiales > Parachlamydiaceae > Candidatus Protochlamydia > Candidatus Protochlamydia sp. R18. Next base: position 47,875 of record NZ_BASL01000724.1, read on the forward strand.
GACGCCATCCCTAGATGAATGATGACTAGGCTAACTTTGTTAGTCGACAAAATCCGGCTTAATATCTTCCCAGACTTTTTTTATCTTCAAAAAATAGCACCCCTTTAGTTTACTTATTTAGCGAAAGTAAATGTGACGAACGACAGCTATTTGAAATAACATGAGAAATATAAAATTGAATGTAGAATGAGCCATTGTTGCTGAAAAAAGCCCATCTCGCTCTTTGGCAATTCCAAAAATGAGCCCTGCTCCAAACTGATGGAAAAGGAAAAGTTGCAATCCATTTTGAGGAGCATGAACAAGAGCAAATAAAATTGAAGTGAAAAAGATTCGGGAGATTTTTAAAGCTGTTTGAGACTGAGCTAGGCTTGGACAATGGTTTTTTAGAAAAGGTGTTACTTTGTTTTTAAGTAATTTTGTTTGTATTAAATCCCTAAAAATGATCTCTTCTAGGATGGGAGTAACTATGCATATAGAAAATATGTAATAACTAAGTACGGGAATATATAAAATTTTAATAAGAGTTTTTTGCGTTGCTGTAATAGGAAAAAATGTTGGATTGGGCTTAAGTATTTGAAATACTTTAGAAGAGCCTAAGACTAAAGTAGCGCATCCTAAACCTGTTCCTATTGCTGTTACTCCATAAATAGCTCCGCCAGCAACTTGTTTAATATCAGTAATTTTTGAATATTCCCCCAATACATTAATTTGGTAGTTTGTGACTTGATCCGTATAATAATTTATTGTGGTAAACACACGGGATGAGGACAATATTGATGTAGACATTTTTTCCTCTATCTGGATTTGTTATTTATTTAATAAGAATTTTTTTTAATTTTAATTCATATTAATCCAATAATTTTTTTTATTCAAAAACTCTTCGATTGATTCCTTCAAAAAACTCGCGTCTTAAATTTCCATCAGCTCCGAATTGACCTCGTAAAACATTTGTAATCGTATGGCTACATTCATCTTGAATTCCTCTAGCCTGAACACAAGAATGAATCGCTGTCAAAGAGACGGCGACATGCTCAGTATTTAAAAGAAGGGCTAAAGAGTCAGCAATTTGAGCAGTTAATCTTTCTTGTAATTGAGGCCTTTTAGCAAAATATCGCACCAGCCGAGGAATTTTAGATAACCCAATTAATTGATTTGTAGGGATATAGGCAACATAAGCAAAACCTGACATGGGAACAAAGTGATGCTCACAAAAACTTGTAAAGCCGACTTTAACAAAAACCATATTGGCTTTATGTTCGTGATGAATTTCATCTTTGAAAAAACTTATTTCAGGAAAATTTTCTTCATCTAATCCCGAAAAAATTTCATTAACGTACATTTTGGCGACTCGTTCTGGGGTACGAGCTAAAGATTCATCTTCCACATCAAGCTCAAGTGTCTCCATGATGGCTTTAAAATGTTCAGCAATTAGCTTTATTTTATCTTGATCCGACAAACGCTTTTGATGTCGCCGAATCGGTGAAGGAAAATTTGTGATAGACGGAGGAATTTTTTTTTGAGGGAACTCTTTTTTTGTCATGAATTTTTTACTCATTATTAGGTTCTAAGGCAAGGTATTCATAAATTTTCGCAGTTTTTCTTTGACGATAGATTTCACCTGCCGTAATAGCGAAAGCATTGGCAACATTTAAAGAGTTTTTCCTGCCTCTTAAAGGGATTTCTATTAAATAATGTGCTTTTGTAAGAATTTCTTGGCTACAACCATATTCCTCGTTTCCCACTACTAATGTGAAACGCTCTGGAAAGATAAATTCGTATAGATTAATAGCTTCCTCAGAAGTTTCTAAAGCAATAATAGGTTGTGTCAAATCATTTAAATCTTCATTTTGATAACATTTTACCCATTGATAAGCTCCCATAGAAACATTTTGTACTTGTTTATGATTTGTATAGGGAGTTTGGGTAGAAAAATAAATGCTGCCTAGGGAGAAAGCTTCTACTGTTCTGATAATACTTCCCACGTTATGAGCTGACCGTAAGTTGTCCAGATAGATAGAAATTGGCCAGCTAGGGATTCCTGTAGAACGATCTTGCGTGCGTACAGTTGATAAAAGATGATGTTCTTTCTTTTGAAGTTTTGCTTTTTTTAGGTGGTAATGGTAACGGTTAGAAAGTTCTTGAATAGTAGAATTATTAAGAGGATTTTCTTTCATCCAATTAAGAAATTCGTGATAAAGCGTAAGGAGTGAAGGATTTAGTTGATTTTGCAGAGAAAGTTCATATAAGTAACGAACTAGCTCTGCGCATTTTTTATGTTGTCTTTCCAAGGGGAGATTTAGAAACTTCCTGGAAGTAAAATTGTACATAATTAGAGATTAAGAATGACTTTTATGTAATAAATACTCTTCCAGATTGCCTTCAAAGAAATGGATGCCGTCTGGTTCAAAAGCAATAATTTTATTAGCTACAGTTGAAATAAGGTCTCGGTCATGGCTGGCTACCACAACGGTTCCTTTATACTCCGCTAACCCCCAGCCTAACGCAGAAACAGCTTCGAGATCTAGATGGTTATTTGGTTCGTCCAAAATAATTAAATTATGCTCAGATAAAAGCATTCCTGCTAAAATTAGACGAGCAGTTTCTCCTCCAGATAATGTTGCTACAGGTTTAAAGGCATCATCTCCTCCAAACAGTAATTTACCCATCACACTACGAATCTCTTGATCATAAATTCCTGGACGTCTTTCTTTCAACCAATCAAAGGCCGTTTTTTGCCCTTTTTTCTCGACGATATCGGAGTGTTCTTGTGGGAAGTAACTGATTAGAACTTGATGTCCTAGTTCAACTTGACCGTTATCTGGCCGTAAAACTTGTGCGAGTATTTTTAAAAGAGTTGTTTTTCCTCGTCCATTGCTTCCAATGACCCCAATTTTATCTCCTCTATCGAGTTCCATCGAAAAATGCTTGATAACAGGAGTGTTCTCATAACTTTTACTTATTTCTTCAACTTTGAGTAAGATTTTTCCAGGTGCTTTCTCTGTAGGAATAAATCGAATATATGGACGTTGGATATTGGATTTTTTCAGGTCTTGAGGTTGCAAACGTTCAATTTCTCTTAGACGAGATTGTACCTGGCTTGCACGAGTTCCAGCTCCGAATCGAGCGACAAATTCTCTTAATTGAGAAATTTTTTTCTCTTTAGATTTTGCATCGGCATCTGCTCGTTCACGAACAGATGTTTTAGCAACGATCATTTCATCATAATTTCCTGGATAGATAATAATGGTTTCGTAATCAATATCTGCAATGTGAGTTGTAACAGAATTTAAGAAATGACGGTCATGGCTAATAACAACTAATGTTCCTTTATAATTATGTAAAAATTTTTCTAACCAACCAATCGAATCTAAATCTAAGTGGTTTGTCGGCTCATCAAGTAGGAGAGCTTGAGGTTCGCCAAACAATGCTTGGCATAGTAGAACACGGAATTGAATGTCTGTAGGAACGGTATGCATCTTTTCATTGAAATATTCATTAAGAATTCCCATTCCTGCTAAAAACTCTTCAGCATTTGCTTCGGCGCTATAACCATCTTCTTCAGCAATGATACCTTCTAATTCTCCTAAGCGCATACCTACATCATCCGACATCTCTACTTCATAAAGGCTATCTCGTTCTTTTATAGCATCCCAAAGTCGTTTATTACCCATAATGACTGTATCAACAACTTTTTCATTTTTGAAAGTTTCAATATTTTGACGTAAAATTCCTACTCGATTAGGGAGAGTAACCGTTCCAGAGGTGGCTTCATCAAAACCCATAATAATTTTAAGAAGTGTAGTTTTACCCGCACCATTTGGACCTGTCAAACCGTACCGGTTTCCTGCATTGAAAGTAATTGTGACATCTTCGAATAGAACACGACTACCAAAATTTTTTGAGATTTTAGAAAGAGTAATCATATTTTTTGCTAAGTACTTGGGTTTGGATTTTAACACTCTAGCGGTGTCTAAAAGAAAATTTAATCTAAATTACAATCGCGAAAAAGGTTTTTTTAATGAGAGGCTGAGTAAAAAATGGTTCTCTCGGAAAAAATGACTCAATTTTGAGAATTTTCTCGAATACGGCTGTTTTTATACAAAATTGAATAAATTATATCACAAGATTGTACCGTTGACAAGTAGATATATAAATAAATAAACCAAAAAGAGTATGTGTTTATTAATTGAATTTTTTTTATTTTTTTAAGGTTTTTTTTCTTGGGCTTCGCTTTTAGTTTCGAGAGAAGTTTTTAAAATAGGTTTGACTAAGTTGAGCTGAGAAGCCGATTCTTTAAGCTTCAAATTGATCCAAACTAAATTTCTCTCTACGCATTCTCGTACATTTTCTGGAAGTCTAGCTTGTGCTAACATGGCATAGGAAGCCAAGAGCGCTTCTTCATATTTTCCAATCCAATAAGCGCAAATCGAGTATTCTAACAATAATCCCCAATCATAAATCCATTTCTCTACAAATAAAAGATCTGGACTATTTCTAAGAGGAAGGCCTTGAGCGGCAGTTTGATAGCCTTTTAAATAATTTTCAGATAACCGGTAATATTGGGCTAATCGGTATAAGGGTTCTGCTCTTGTTGGGCGGTAAAGATAAGCTTGTAAATAGCTTTCAATAATTGTCTTTGGATTTGCGTTAAGAGATTCATGTAATAAACCAATTTGTAGCAAAGACCAAAAGATTTCCTCATCCCATCCACCTAAAGCTATCCTTTTGTTATAAGCGGTGATCGCTTTTTCCTTCATACCAGCATCTTTGTATGTTTGTGCAAGGTAAAAAGCGTAGCGTAAATTATGGGGTTCTTCTAAGAAGGCTTCTTCTAATATAGCTGCATCTTTTTGATATTTTTGTGGATCTTTTGAACGAGCTCCATCGCTGCGTACGATGTTTGTAATGCCTGGCAAAATTTCGCAGTCTACCGTATTAGGCGTAGCTTGTAATAATTCATGTAGTACACCAACCCATTTCCAATTTAAGTGGCTATTAATGATCAGCGTTCGAAAATAGCTTGTCTCATTAAAATTAGTTTGAATAAAGTAAAAATCTTTTTTTAGTTCAGGAAGTTTAAAATTTGGTTCATAAGTAAATGTTTCATCCGCATCGATGAATAAGAGATAGTCTGTTTTTTTAGAGGCGAGTTTTAAAGCTTCCGTTCGATTATGAGCAAAATTTTTCCAAGGGCGCTCATGTAATTCACCAGGAATGTCTTGCATGAATTGTTTAATAATGTCTTGCGTTCCGTCTGTTGAACCCGTATCCACAATTACCCAATAGTCAATAAGGGGCTTAACACTTGCTAAACAACGTGTAATCACTTCTTTTTCATTTTTAACAATCATATTTAGACAGAGAGTTTTTTTCTTGTCGGTAGCTTCTAAAATATGCGTTGGGTAATAAAAAAAGAAAAATAGACTTATTATATATATGAAAATAAAGTGCTTTGAAATGAAAGATTGCCGAGAGATTAGATATTTCAGTTTAGAAGAAAAAGGATCAAAAATTTTTTTCATAGAATTGAGTTGGTAGCTATTAATGAGATGACATCAAAAATGTATTTACAAGTCTTTAATTTTTTATAGGTGCTTTTCTAACGTTTTTAAAACTCAACTTAAGTATTAGGGGAGGGAGGTGATCATTTAAACTTGTCTACAGTGCATATAATTTTAAATTTAATAGATGTAATATTCGATGACAGATTACGAGTTTACCCATTTAAAAAATCATTATAAAATTAAAAAGCTGGAATAACAGCTCCTCGGTAATGACTTTCAATAAAATCTTTAACCTTTTCCGAAGTCAGAACTTGTTTTAATATTTGTAGATCTTTTCTATTTATTTCTCCGGCTCTGACTGCTACAACATTCACAAATTGAGAATTTTTGTCCTCTAAAGCAAGAGCATCTTTTTGCGGAGAAAGACCTGCTTGTAAAGCGAAATTTGTTGTAATGGCCGCTAAGTCTACATCATTGAGTGAGCGTGCTAGTAATGGAGAGTCAATTTCAATAAATTTCAGGTGATAAGTATTGTAAATAATATCAAATACACTACTCATCGCATCTGTTTTTTTCAGACGAATAAAGCCAAGTTGTTGAAGCATAGCTAAAGCTCTAGCTTGATTAGAGGGGTCACTAGGAATAGCTAAAGTAAGGCCATTTTTCATTTTTTTCAAAGACTTAAGTTTCTGAGAATAAAGTCCCATAGGTTCAAGGTGGACAGCAACAAGTGGCTCGAGTTGATAGCCAAAGTCTGCAATTTGTGCTTCTAAAAAAGGAAGGTGTTGAAAAAAATTGGCATCGACTTCTCTATCTTGAAGAGCTCGATTGGGGGTATGATAGTCATCGACTGTAATAATCGATAAATTGATACCCTGTTCTTTCAATTCAGGTTTAATAAATTCTAAAATTTCTGCATGAGGAACAGATGTTGCAGCTACTTCTAGCTGTGTTTTTGAAGAACGTGAGCAGCTTGATAAAGCAACCAAAGCTACTAGAAGAGCAGGATAAAATGCTCCAATTATTTTTTTAAGGTATTTTTTCATTTATTCAAACCTTTGCCTCTTTTACGATTAATGTTTCTAGCGATTGCATGGCCACTTGCCTGAATAGCTTGGACAAGTAAGATTAGTAAAATAACCGTTATTGTCATTAAAAAAACATTAAATCTTTGATAACCATACTGAATAGCAATTTTTCCTAATCCCCCGCCTCCCATTGTGCCAGCCATTGCGCTATAGCCTACGAGATTAATAATTGTTGTAGTCATTCCAAGTACAATAGAGGCTAGAGCTTCAGGAAGTAATACTTTTAAAATAATTTGGGTAGGAGTAGATCCCATGACCATTGCTGCTTCTATGATTCCTTTATCAATTTCTTTTAGAGAAGATTCAATAAGGCGAGCTAAAAATGGTGTAGCGGCAATTGTCAAGGGAATAATAGAAGCTGTTGTCCCTAGACTTGTTCCTACAATCCAGCGTGTGAAAGGAATCAGAGCCACCATTAAAATAGCAAAAGGAAACGATCGTCCTATGTTTACAATCCAACCAAGAATTTCATGTAGCCAACGATTTTCTTTTAAATGCCCTTTATCGGTAATAGTTAAAACAACTCCTAGAGGAATTCCAAATAACATTGCTAAGACAGCCGAACAAAAAACCATGTAAAGAGTATTCCAAAATTCAATAGGGATGAGAGAGAAAGCTAAGAGAATTTGGTTATGCTTCATAAAATGATCTCACAGATTATTTGCTTACTTTCTAAAAATGCTTGGGCTTTTTGGATATTTTGGGGTAATCCGGATATTTCTACAAAAAGGTTACCTACTATAGTTTTTTGTAAGTAATCCAACCCACCCGATAAAATATTGACTTCAATGTCAAATTGTTTGATAAGCTGCGAGATAATAGGTTCTTTGGCTTGATTACCTTCAAAACCCAGTCTGACAAGCAACTTATCAGGATTTCTTTGTTGGATCAAATCTACTGGAATTTGATCTCCATCTAAATGTAAAAGATGGCGAGTTGCTTGATGTTGAGGGCGAATAAATACCTGTTTAACTTCTCCTTCCTCAACAATTTCACCTTCAGAAAGGACAGCGACCCGGTGGCAAATTTGTTTAACCGTTTCTAGTTGGTGTGTAATGATAATAATGGTTAAACCAAATTTTTGATTGAGTTCAGCTAAGAGTTGCAAAATAGAGCGCGTAGTTTTTGGATCTAAGGCAGATGTTGGCTCATCACATAAAAGTATATGAGGATGATTGGCAAGGGCTCGCGCTATGCCAACACGTTGTTTTTCTCCTCCACTTAAACTTGTGGGATATATTTCTTTTTTTTGTTCAAGTCCAACTAGGTTGAGAAGTTGATTAATTCTCTCTTCTTGAAAAACCTGTGAAATAAAACCAATTTCCATCGGATATGCAATATTTTCTGCTACTGTTCGAGAAGAAAAAAGTTGGAAATGTTGAAAGACCATACCCATTTTTTGCCGGATAGCACGAAGTGCTGTCGGATTTTTTTGAAATAAACTTTTTCCTTCAATTAAAATATCACCTTTTGAAGGGACTTCTAAACCATTTATACAACGAAGCAGGGTGGATTTTCCAGCCCCGCTCATGCCAATAATGCCGTAAATGCACCCTGCGGGAATAGCAAGATCAATATCTTTTAATGCATATGTAGAGTGTTGAGAGGCTGAATGAAGAAAATTTTTAGAAAGTTTTTTGATTTCAATTAAATAATTTTTCATCATGCTCGCTTCTCAATTGATATCATTATGAATACGGTAGATTTCTAAAAAATAAAGATCTAAATTTTGAATTTAGAACTTTTTGGAATTTATGAAGAAATAGTATGGATTAACTATCCCACCCGACTACTAGTTTTTTTAGATTGGAACCTTTTACTATTAGTAAGTTCAGAAAGCACGTCAGTTGGCTGCTCATTAAGGTCCTGCTGCACAACTTTTTGCTTAGGCTTGGTTAGATAATCTTCATAAGAGACTCTTTGGTAAATAGGTTCTTTTTGATTATTAGAAACTTGATACAGGTTCGGATTTTGTCGATTGATCAGTAAACCTAATAAGCTTTTAAGCTGTTTTTTCAAATAATCATTCCAAGTATCTTTAAAAAGGCTAAACTCCTGAGCTATTTCTCCTGTAGACAAAGTATCCCATTGACTAAAAATAATGTCTAAATCACATTGAAATAATTTATAGGTCGCATAGTCGGGATGAGTTTGAGTAGGGGCTATTCCATTAAAATATTGTCCAATAACAAATTGAATTTCTTGATTTGTGAGTTTATTTGCGACAGAAATAAATTCTGGAAAAAATGTCCTAACTCCGTTATTTCCATTTACATGAATGCCTGCAATAGCTGTTGAAGTGCCTTTGATCGTGATTTCGTTTTTTTGTAAATCGTTTTTCATAGATTGAATCAGCTCTTGGATGTTTGCATCTTGAAGAGTAGTAGGTTCTGATTTTTCTAATCTATCAAGGATTGTTTTTATTTTTTCATTAATGGCTGTCGCTAGCTTTGCTTCTTCAGGGTTAATTTTATAAGAATAAAAACCGCTGGGGTTAGCCCTTTCTTTCAGTTTCCTTTTTAATCTCTTTGATTCGAGTGTGTAATAGTCTGTTTCAGATCGTACCTGAGGATTTTCCAAAAATGAGGTCGTTTTTGTTTGTGATGTCGCACCTAGCGGTTTTCTTTGTGTAGGGGGCGGAGGAGGGGGAAGAGGCGGAGGAGGGGGATTTATTGAAACGATTTGGTTAATTTGCCCATTTGGCGGAATTTCATGTTCTGTTGCAACATGCTCGGTTAAAGCAACAGTAGAAGGATCTGAGGAAATAATGGCTGGATTTGTATCAAAAGCATTGTGCTCAGCTTCAGGAACAGAGAAAGCGTTTGAGGGAGAATAATTTGTAGAGCAACTATTTGCTGCTTCAGATAAAGATTGTGAAAGGGGGTGAGCTCGAGAATTTCGTGTTAAATTGATAGAGTTAAATAAAGTCTCCAAAAATTGCTTATCATCAAATTGTCTATTAAGAGGAGGCTTTTTGATGAAACGGAGAAAAAACTCCAGAAATCGTGGAAAACCGGAGGGGCGAGAAAGTATTGCCCGCATTTTTTTAAGCTGTTGCTCAAATGCGTCAACTAGGTTTGGTTGAAAAGCATCTTTATTATTATTAATAAATTGGATTACTTTTGCTTTGACAATTTCACAATCATTTTGATAATCGGCTGGAGGTAAGACTCCATGACCAAAAACTTGAAAGTTTCCAACAGGATCGCAAGCCAAAACATTTCCACGATTGATGCCAATAATGATATTTGATAATTGAACATTAGCCATATGCAATCTTCTAGTTTAAGTTAAAAAACCTTCGTTTCTTATAAACTATTTCGAAAATATAAGCTAACAAAAAGACAATAACAGATTGAAACAATTATAAATATTTAGAATTAAAAAAAACTATTGAAATAAGAGGAATTTGGCCATAACTGTTTCAATCTTATTTTAAGCAAACGATTGAAAAGGAATTTAAATGTTAAAATCTTTGACCTGTTACCTAATCGAATTGTAAATTCGTTGATATCCTATCTTAAAATATTGTGATTTATCGGATTGATGGTTTTAGATTTAGCAATCTGAGCTTGCATGTCATTATAAGCGTTTGCCTGACAACTTGACTCTGCTTAAGCATTTTGCATAAGCTGTTTAATAAAAATTTGATGATTTCTCAGTAAATTAACAAATTACTTGAATTCTTTTTAGCTTCCATAAATTTTTTATAGATCTCCAAACTTCTTCCTTATTCATGCGAAAATTGATGAGCTTCATTAAAAATTGTGTTTATTTCTTTTTTTTATTCGTTATAAAGATGATCCAAATAAACCTTTATGAATATTTAACCTTCAAAAAATTACCAAATAATAAATTTTAATTCTTGATGTATTAATTTTTAACTCAACTTTAGCTGAGCTAATGATCCTTTGTTAAAGAATCTGACATTGCCCCATAATTAGGTCCATTTTAAAATAGAAAATTTTACTATCTATGCATTAATTGTTTTTAGCTCATAAGTCTTTCTAAATTCTTCCGGAGAAAGGCCATCTAGCGCGCTATGAGGACGCCATTTATTATAGTCTTCCCTCCATTCTTTTGCTAAGTTTTGCGCTTCTTGCAAACTTATAAACCAATGCTGGTTTAAAAATTCATCTCTGACTCGTCCATTAAAACTCTCTATTGTTCCATTTTGCATTGGTTTACCAGGTTCTATATAATGCCATCCAATAGATGCTCCCTCCGACCATTTTAAAATAGCCCTGCTTGTGAATTCAGTTCCATTATCACTGATAATTTGTCTAGGATACCCTCTGTATTTAATTAACTCTTCCAACTCCCTTACCACTCTTAATCCGGAAAGAGATGTATCTACAATCATTTTCAAACTCTCCCTAGTAAACTCATCTACAATATTGAGTAATCTGATTTTCTTTCCATTTGCAAGCCGATCCGACATAAAATCAAGGCTCCAAACTTCATTGACTTGTGAAGCTTTTATCCGCGCAAGCCTTATCCCAACTCCTCGTCTTCGAGCTCCTCTTTTTCTAACTTTTAGTCCCATTTCCTGATAAAGTCTAAAAAGCTTCTTAATCGTTGAGCTTCGGAAACATCCATCCCACTAAACTTTGCTTTCCATTTATAATAAGAAGCTGTGCTGACTCCGTGCTTGCGACAAACTTCTGCAAGAGGTATTCCAGAGTCAACTTCTTTTAGGATTTTAATGATTTGTTCTTCTGTGAATCTTTTCTTCATACTGGTTTCCTTTTTTTAAAGGATAGCATGATTTTCTACTTTCTGTTGGACCTTTTTTGCGGGGCAATGTCAAATCTATTATCGTTATCCTCTATAAAAATAGATGGAATAGAGGGATGAAACTTTTTCATTTTTCTTTCAATTTTCTTATCTAATTTATTTTGCCATTTATCAGTTAGGGGTGCTCACTCAACTGTTTAAAATTATCTATTGCTTCTTTAATTTTTTCAATAGCACCTCTAATTTCAACTGCGTTAACGAAAGGAGTACGTTAAAGTAAATCTCTTTTTGAAGTCTTTTCTCTATCGCATTTCTTCATTCGTTCTTGTGTATTTCAGAAATAGCATGTTTCTTAAAAAAGAGTTTTACTCAGGGGGTTGTTTGTTCAATCCTTCACTTGCAATAGGAAGGGAAAGCGGAGGTAGAAACTTTTCACAACTAACAATTGATAATGATATTTTATTAATCTTACTAGAGGGTATTAGCGAAAGAGAAAGATTAGATCTAGTGAAATAGTTTGTAGGTGCTGTATACACAAGGAGAACAAAGTTTTACAGCGATCGAAAATTGTTTGAATGAAAAGATTTTCATACCGAAATTAAAAAATTAATTAATCTGGTTAGGGGAATTCTGTATCGACTAACGAGTTGCTTATTGGGAGGCTTTTAATAAATAAATTGAAAAAAAATTCAAGAAATTTTCAAAAACCAGGCAATCTAAGAATAACTTTTTTTATTTTTATGCAATTTTTATTCTAAAAATTTTAATAAATCAGATTTTAATAAATTCGTCGCAGTATGTTGTTTAATAAAATTTTTCAATTTTTTTGACAAAATTTGAATTTGATTAATAGCCCACAAAGAAAGTCGCAGAAGAAGCAAGTACAGGTAAATAGCCTTCTAGATCATGAATTATAACAGTATCGAATTTATTCAATGGGAATATTTAATAATTAAAAATGTATTGGCAAAAAGCCTAGTTTTTTTATTTATAAATAGATTTTTTTAAATAGTGTTTAATTTGAATAAAATTTATTCAGAAAATATTAATTAAAATTGAAAGTAAATTGAATAAAAATTGATAAACTAATAGAAAATTTTTGGTAGAAAATGTGGGATTTCTTACAAACAATTGGGTAGTGCTAAATAGGTAAGGCTATTCCAATAAACTGATCTAATTGGATAGATTAATTATTCTAATTCAAGCGGAGAAGAGCAATGAGATGTACGCACTGCGGCTCAGATTTGGTAAAGA
>NZ_BASL01000723.1:0-2187 GCF_000648255.1 Candidatus Protochlamydia sp. R18
CAGTAAAGCTAGATCTCGTACAAAACACATTAAAACAATCAAATATTTTTTAATAAGGAAATTTAATGCGCATTTTTTGTTTGAATTTTTATTTTTTTATAAGAAATACTTTTAGATATATCCCAAGATATTTTTAATATAGGAATTTACATCGTAAAAAATTGCAACGAATTAACCCTATTTAAATAAAACAAAAGAAATTAAAAGAGAAAAATGGAGCTTTAAACGGAAGTAACAAGCTTAAAAAAATTTAGTTTAGATAAAGTAAATAACTTTATGAGTTGAGCAACAAAGTTGAAAGCTTCAAAAACATATTTAGAAATTGCATCTTACATTTTAGATGATTACATTTGAAGGTAGCTTACACAATCAAATAATAGCTCTTGTTTTCGAATAGACTTTTTCATTGTCATAAAATATTGCCAAACTAAAAGCTTTTTGGAACAAAAAACTCTTTAAATGAAATTGAGCTATTAGCTCAGATAGGTAATTTATGAACTTTGTGAAAGATGTAAAATATATGCGTGCCTCTTTCCAGTTGGCTTCTACATTTGAAAACAATAAGACTAAGCTTATCGATTTAAATGGACATTTAGAAATAGGAATTTTCAAATTATTAAGGGATATTTCTTATTTTAAAACTGTACGATTGGGCAAGGATTTAGATACAATTGTATGGGACAATGGAGCTGATATTTCTCCAGATTTTCTATATGAAATTGGAAACGATTTAGCAGATAAAGGCTAAAATAACTTATAAATAAAGGCCATCTTTCAAACTATTAACAATAACCCAAATAAGGCATTGTTTTTTTGAAATTGTCACCTAGCCTGAGCGAAGCATGGGCTTAAAGGAAATTTAAAATGCTTACAGCCAGCTGAAATTATTCCGTGCGATTGTATTGTCTAGCAAAGTGTTTTGTAGACTAGTTATTGTTCGTATATTTATTCAACAGCCAAAAAGCCATATAAAAAAACACCGCAATTGCAATAATATTGTATTCGCCTTGATAAACAAAGTAAATTAATATTAGCAATCCAATTGATACACTTATCCAGCCTTTCCAACCATCTCTTTTCATAATTAATCCCAATAAGGATCACAAGGTTCTTCCATATAGTCTACAATATACCCAAAAGGTTCTATGCATCTTTTGTAAAATCCTTGGCCATCACAACACCAGTGACAACCTTTTTGAATAGCATATACTGCTAATGCACAACCTGCTTGACATTGGGGAGCTTTAAAAACTTTTGAACACCAAGTCATGGCTGTAATTGCATTGGCATCACACCATCCCTTGCATCCTTCAACACCACATATTTTATTTTCAATATTTATTTTACATTTTTCAGTGTTAGTAGCTTGCTCTGGATGTTTTTTTTCGAGATTTTGGCAATTATTATCATCGGACTTGTTTATAATCCATGTTCCTGACTTTAATATTTTAATATCATTTTTACTACTGCAAACACCAGAGTGAATAAAGTGGTTTGTCATAATATTTTATAACATTTACATTCAGGAGAATGTTAAATAATTATTTTATTTTCAAGCTCAGCTTTTTCCTTGCGTAAAACTTCTAATAGCGTTTTTAAACATCTCTTTTACTTGGTAAATTAGGCTTTTTCATTAAAAAGCCTTGTATTTGCTTTAGAAAGCTCTTAATTTTATTTTTCAAATTTTTCAAGCTTTTGCTGGATCCCTGTTATTTGCTCAGTTATTTCTTCTAAAGTTTTTTGGGTAGTTTCTAAATTTCCTTCAACTATTTGTGATTGTTCTCTAAGCAAAGACATTTCTCGATTTTGTTCTTTAATTCTGCCTTCAAGAGTAAGAGATTCTTCTTTAAGAGTAAGAGATTCTTCTTTAAGAGTAAGAGATTCTTTAGAAACTTGATCTATCAATTTTTTCAAATTAAAAAGTTCATCGGAAAGATTCATAATTTTTGTGTTTAATTGATCTTGTGCCTCTTCTACTTTTTGATCGTTTACTTGAATTTGAATCAAATCGCGTAAAAATTCTAATTCTAATGTTTTATTAGATGGAAGTGGTCCCATAATATTTACCTCTTGAAAAATGTTTAAATTTAATTTAAATAAATTAACTGTTTATAAACTTTATTTTTTATTTATTAAAAGTTTATATATAACATAATAAATCATTAATATTTTTTAATCAAATGTTTT
>NZ_BASL01000722.1:0-1201 GCF_000648255.1 Candidatus Protochlamydia sp. R18
GATGTACTAATCTCACGGACGCTGGATTAGCGCATTTGAAACCCTTAGTCGCTTTACAGCATTTAGATCTGAGTGGATGCCCTAATCTCACAGACGCTGGATTAGCGCATTTAACACCTTTAGTGGCTTTACAACATTTAAATTTGAATAGATGTACTAATCTCACGGACGCTGGATTAGCGCATTTGAAACCCTTAGTCGCTTTACAGTACTTAGATCTGCGTGAGTGCTATAAGCTCACTGACGCTGGATTAGCGCATTTAACATCCTTAGCGACCCTACAGCATTTGGATCTGAGTGGTTGCCACGATCTCACTGATGCTGGATTAGCACATTTAACATCCTTAGCCACTCTACAGCATTTGGATCTAAGTGGGAACAAAAACCTCACGGACGCTGGATTAGCGCATTTGAAATCCTTAGTGGCTCTGCAACATTTGAATTTAAATGATTGTAATAAACTCACTGACGCCGGATTAGCGCATTTGAAACCCTTAGTGGCTCTGCAGCATTTAAATCTGAGCCAATGCTGGAATCTCACCAACGCCGGATTAGCGCGTTTAACTCCTTTAGTGGCTCTACAGCATTTAGATCTGCGTGGGTGCCGTAAGCTTACTGCCGCTGGATTAGCGCGTTTAACTCCCTTAGTAGCTCTGCAGCATTTAAATCTAGGTTGGTGCTATAATCTCACAGGCGCTGGATTAGCTCATTTAACTCCCTTAGTGGCTCTACAGCATTTAGATCTGAGTGGGTGCCGCGATCTCACTGATGCGGGATTAGCGCGTTTGACTCCCTTAGTGGCTCTGCAGCATTTAGATCTGAGTTGGTGCTCTAATCTCACGGACGCTGGATTAGCGCATTTAACTCCTTTAGTGGCTCTACAGCATTTAGATCTGCGTGGGTGCCGTAAGCTTACTGCCGCTGGATTAGCGCATTTAACTCCCTTAGTGGCCTTACAACATTTAGATCTGCGTGGGTGCCGTAAGCGTACTGCCGCTGGATTAGCGCATTTAACTTCTTTAGTAAGCGTTAAAAAATTTATGTGGGTTGATTATAATTTTATCTGAATTGAGTTATATATAGTTAATTGAATTTAATCGTGCATATAGATATAGTTTGAGTTAAAAAAGTTATGGCATATTCCAAAGATTTAAGGCAAAAAGCACTCAACTATTTAGAAACTGGACATTCTGCAGAAGAA
>NZ_BASL01000721.1:0-1066 GCF_000648255.1 Candidatus Protochlamydia sp. R18
GTTGAAAAATCTTTGTATTCGTTTGAAATTAGAATCAATTTTTGCCTTACTATATAAAATTGTTGCTAGCTCTGACAAATTCACTGTCTTCACTATGAACAATCCCAATAATAAATTCGTCAATACAGTTAATCTTGACTTGTTCCAATTAAAATATTGACCTAAAATGTTATGCAGCTCGCATATGTGTTTCATAGYACCTCTAGAGTGGTTTCTGAAGTATTATGTCACATATCGCGAGTTTTTTTACATTTTCAAAAAAAATTGTCCTGTACAGAGGGTTATAGAAACTTTTCCGACTCTGTCCAAAATTCCCGGCTCGATATGCAGTTATAATTTTTACAAAACATCCAGGTTATTCGATTGTATGGAATGGAATAGAGATTTGGCAACGCTATAGCCATTTATTTTCTTCAAATAATTTTGTTTTAGATTTATTCCAGCTTACAGCACAATTGTTTTAATTAATAAACGAGCAACGTTAAAAGTTATAGAAGATAACCTAGACTTGTTTCAAAAGCATTCTAATTCAAACCAAAACGCCGCAGAATTCTTAAAAGAAGTTTGTTGTCCTAAAGACAGAGACTACATGATTCGTTATAACATAACTTTGCTGGGCATTTTGCTTGGTTACGGAAGAAACAACTCCATAGCCTTCTCTAAAAGAGGCTATCTTCAAAAATTAGAAGGATTTCAACTATACAACGCTAATCAATCTTTAAACGCCTTTGTGAATCCTGGATTTTTTTATCATCAATAATGGAACGAATGAAGAAGAAAACGAAGAAATTAGGCAAACGCTTCAGATAGCTAAAAAAATATGGAAGCGGCCTTTAAAAAAGACCACTATCTCGAAAGTTTTATAACTCTATTTACTCGTTTATTCTCATGTGATTTTTTAAAGGCGCTTATTTTACCTTACTGAATTTTCGCTGATTTGTCCTTAAAGAGACTTATGCTTGAGATTTTTAAATGTAAGTACAGAGAAGTTTTAAACAAGAGATTTATTTACCAAGGCATTTTATATACTGTCTATTTTAAGAGTTTTGATAGCCTCATCAGAAAT
>NZ_BASL01000720.1:0-18546 GCF_000648255.1 Candidatus Protochlamydia sp. R18
TTAGCAAACTGTCCTTTAAAGGAGGTGATCCAGCCCCACCTTCCGGTAGGGCTACCTTGTTACGACTTCATCCCAGTCATCGGCCTCACCTTACACGCCTCTTCCCTTGCGGTTAAGCCAGCGGATTCGGGTAAAACCAACTCCCATGATGTGACGGGCGGTGTGTACAAGACCCGGGAACGTATTCACGGCGATGTTGCTGACTCGCCATTACTAGCAATTCCGTCTTCATGTAGTCGAGTTGCAGACTACAATCTGAACTGGGGCCGGCTTTCGGGATTTGCTTCACCTCGCGGCTTCGCTGCCTTTTGTACCGACCATTGTAGCACGTGTGTAGCCCCAGACATAAGGGCCATGCGGACTTGACGTCATCCTCACCTTCCTCCTGGTTAACCCAGGCAGTCTCATTAGAGTTCCCACCTTAAATGTTGGCAACTAATGATAAGGGTTGCGCTCGTTGCGGGACTTAACCCAACACCTCACGGCACGAGCTGACGACAGCCATGCAGCACCTGTGTAGCAGTCCCGAAGGAAAGGCCTATTTCTAGACCGGTCTACTACATGTCAAGTCTGGGTAAGGTTCTTCGCGTTGCATCGAATTAAACCACATGCTCCACTGCTTGTGCGGGTCCCCGTCAATTCTTTTGAGTTTCAGCCTTGCGACTGTACTCCCCAGGCGGTATACTTAACGCGTTAGCTACGGCACAACTAGGGTTGAGTCCAGTTACACCAAGTATACATAGTTTACGGCAAGGACTACCAGGGTATCTAATCCTGTTTGATCCCCTTGCTTTCGCGCTTTAGCGTCAGGTATAAGCTAGAAAACCGCCTTCGCCACCGGTGTTCTTCCACATATCTACGCATTTCACCGCTACTTGTGGAATTCCGTTTTCTCCGCCTACCCTCTAGAGATGTAGTTTCAAATGCTGTTCCGAGGTTGAGCCCCGGGATTTCACATCTGACTGACACCCCCGCCTACGCGCCCTTTACGCCCAATAAATCCGATTAATGCTTGCACCCTCCGTATTACCGCAGCTGCTGGCACGGAGTTAGCCGGTGCTTCTTTACCTGGTACGCTCAAAATCACTGGATGTTAGCCAGCTCATCTTGTTCTCAGGCGAAAGAGCTTTACGACCCTAAGGCCTTCTTCACTCACACAGCGTCGCATCGTCAGGCTTTCGCCCATTGCGAATGATTCTCGACTGCAGCCTCCCGTAGGAGTCTGGGCAGTTCTCAGTCCCAGTGTTGGCGGTCAATCTCTCAATCCGCCTAGACGTCTTAGCCTTGGTGCGCCTTTACCACACCAACTAGCTGATATCCCATGGACCTCTCTTTAACCGCGAGGTCTTGCGATCCCCCACTTTAATAAAAAAAAGATGTCTTCTTTTCACCCTATCCGGTATTAGCGGTCGTTTCCAACCGTTATCCCAGAGTTAAAGGCAAGTTATCCATGTCTTACTAACCCTTCCGCCACTAAACCCGAAGGTTTCGTTCGACTTGCATGCCTCATCCACGCTGTCAGCATTCAATCTGAACCAAGATCAAATTCTCACAGAAAAATAAACTCTTGAAAACCTGAGTTGATTATATTAATCTGCACTACTTAAAAGTAGTGCTATATGTGGGACATCTTCATGCCTCACACAAGCTCTATTGTTTGCTTGCACATTGTCTTTCTTATACTGTCAAAACAATCTCGCATCGCTCAAGGCGATCGCTATTCTTACGCGTTTTGTTTTTCAACGTTTATTGCGGAAGAGACTACTAACATACAAAATATTCATGTTTTATCGCAACACACTTTTTAACTTTTTTGTCTTTTCGTTTTCAAAACATATTTTAAAGCTATTTTATTTTTTGATTGCTTTTCTTATTTTTTAAAAACAATGAAATTTTTCCAATTTTTGCAAACTCACTGATTTTTGAGTGCCGACAATAAGAAAGAAGAAAAAACTATTTCCTCTCGGTAGTTTTGTTTCAACCCGTCAATGTTATTTACCCTATTCAGCTTTGCTTAGCATTTAGATTTGCGTGTGGGTTATATGATCCAACCGCTTACGAAAGAATATTTTTCTTTAAGATCGAGGTTTCTCATCTACGAACATGCCATGGGAATTTCAGATTCTTAAAAAAATGCCGGGAATCATACAAAACTAGAACAGCAAAACAGATGAAGGATTGAATAAAGAAAAAAAACAGCTAATTATTAAAAATTATAAAAAAATACAAAATTATGCCTCGAAATCAGTAGGGATAATAAAGTTCCAAGACGAAATAAAAGTCCTCTTTTTAAATATTCCTTCTTTTGAATTTGCCTGGATTTTTTTCTCAATTATTCTTTCTATCTTTCTTTTACTAAAACTAGTAGAGGGCAAAAAAAACCGCCATTTAGGCACTCTTATGAATATGTTATTAATTACTTAGGTAAAGTATTTCTAAATTTAATGAGCTCTAATCGCTTTGTTTATTTAGAGAAGAACCTTCGGAATTGTCACTTATACTTACCAACCTAAAAAGCAATCTATAAACTTAGCAGAACAACATCATTTATTATTAAAGGCTGCCTAAAACCCAAAATGCAGGTTATTAAGAACTGGCTTCCTACTCAAGTTTGTTACTTAACTTCAGGACAATTTTTCGAAAACAGCGAATTTGCTTTTACTATTGCGCAGCTTGAAAAGCTGCGCCATCAATCTTTCTTTGATGGACTTAGCCAATTTAACTACAAAGTAAATAAGAACGTACTTGCACTTTATATTATTTAAAATTTGTTGTTTGATTGAGATTATGAATGCGTCAAAAAAAATCCTAGCCAAACCCTTGTCAGGTTTAGCTAGAAGTCGTATTAAGGAATATTAAGATGAGGTGCAATGAGAACATCCATGAGGTAGTTGTAGGGGATTCTTATATTCTTGTGAAAAATCATCGTGGGATGCGAATCGATTAAGCAAAAAATTAACTCCCATTGAGTAAATGACACCTAAAACTAAAGTTTTAGCCAAAATAAAATAGACATTACTAAAAGTGAAACCTGTTCCATAACAAAAAGGAATACGAAATAAAACTTTAAGAGCTACAACAGTTGTAGTCACGAGAGTAGCTGTTGAAACGAGACTAATACAATGTCCTTTAAAAGTGGTAGGGGGATTAACTCCACAGTATCCTCCTAATAAACCTCCTAAAAAACTAACTGGGGGGCAAACAGGGCACATAAATACTCCTCATTTATTGTTCGACATCATTTCACATGTATATAATTTAAATTTTAAATTTTTTCATTGAAATCGACAATTTTTATATCTTCAAAGAAAACAAAACAAAATTCAGATATATCTGCTTTATTAAAAAAAATATATACTCAATCGAAAATTTCTAAGAAATTTGTCATCAAATTGAAGTTGCTATTTTCTTTGAAAGTATCTATGCCACTGGTCAATTGATTGACATCCAAACTCACAGACAGATTAAAAAAAAAGCCATGCATAACAATTTTGTTTTACGAACAGCAATTCCTGAAAAGTGGATAAAAAAACGATTATGGAAAGGAATTGTATGGAGTTTGCTTGGACTTATTCCAATGATTTATGTAGGAGGATTTGCCGAATTACCTTTTCTTCAAAAATGGGGAATTTGGGCTTTTTTAATTGGCTTTGGACTAATCACTGCTGGTTTAGTTCCGTATAAAAAACTCATTTCTATTCAGCAAAAACCTCATGAATTAAGACTTTCGGAAACAGATCAAATTGATTACTATCTAAAAGGAAAAAAAGTTTTAGGTTTACCAATTTCTTCTATTAAACAAATTGAATATTATAATAAGGATCAGGATTTTGGAATCATTGTTAGACTCAAAGTTCCTCTCGCTAATCCTTTTATTATCTATAGCCATTCTTTTAGTTTGGTGAATTTTCAAAAGAAATCATTTTTGGTTGAAAAAGCAGATATTTTCTTTCCTTATTTCACTCAACGCTCTTTTGATGAGCTACAAACTTGGTTATTAACTGAGAGTTAAAGTTTTTTGCAATAAATTTAGATTATAACCCTGTTTGAATAAGATCATGAATATGAAGCAAGCCAATTACTTGCTGTTCAAGGTTAAGCACAGGAAAAACAGAAATTCTTTTACAATAGTCAGCTTCCATCAATTTCATGGCTTCATAAGCCAGAAGTTCTGACTCGATGGACCGAGGATTGGGTGTCATGATTTCAATCATAGAAGATTCTAGTACTTTCCCTCCCACTTTTTGCAACATTCTCCTTAAATCACCATCTGTAAAAATGCCAAGTAATCGATGATCGCGATCAACCACAAGAATACATCCGCAACGTTTGTTAGATAATTCAACGAGAACATTTGTTAATTGATCTTGAGGATAACAAATAGGAACTTTTTCTCCAGTGAGCATAATATCTTTAACCTTCAACGTCATTCGTTTTCCAATTCGGCCTGAAGGATGATTTAATGCATAATCATTTAAACTAAAATTTTTTCTACGCATTAGCACAGCAGTCACTAAGTCTCCAAAAAGCCCTTGGAAAATTGTTGACATCGTAGGTGCCATATCAAAAGGGCAAAGCTCCTCTTGAAAAGGCAGGGTGATCACATAATGACAAGCGGCTGCTAAACGAGATTGTGAGTTACAAACAACTGCGACTAAGATGCCCCCTTTATTACGAATAGGCGGTACTAAATTCAGCAGTTCATCGCTTTCTCCACTCTTACTTAACATAATAAAGATATCATCTTGAGAAACAATACCAATATCCCCATGAACAGCATCTGTTGGTGAAAGATATAAAGCTTTGGTTCCCGTAGAAACCATTGTAAGAGCAATTTTTTTAGCAACTAATCCACTTTTACCAACACCGGTAAAAAAAATAGATTTTTCAGTTTTTAGTAGAAGTTCCACTAATTTTTCTATAGCAATTAGATCCAACGTTTCAAAGTAATGATTGGTATAAAGACGTTGCTTATCAAGTATTTCTTTCAGCATAGTTACTTTCAGTAAGGTTTTGATTGGATTTTAAACAACGAACGGATTAGTCTCAAGTTTGATTATTTAAAAATAAATTTATGGGAATTTGTGATGGCAGCACAACTGATACCGATTACTGTGGCCGAGGGAGATGGAATTGGGCCGGAAATTATGGATGCTACGCTAAGAATTTTAAAAGCAGCTGGAGCTCCTTTAGATATAAAAAATGTTGAAATTGGGGAAAAGGTTTATTTAAGTGGACAACCAACAGGAATTGAAAATTCCACTTGGGATTTAATTAGACAATCCAAAGCTCTTTTAAAAGCCCCAATTACCACTCCCCAAGGTGGTGGCTTTAAAAGTCTAAACGTGACCATTCGCACCACTCTAGGATTATATGCTAATGTGCGTCCTTGTGTAGCTTATTACCCATTCGTTGAAACCAAATATCCAGGCATGAACGTTGTGATTGTCAGAGAAAACGAGGAAGACCTTTATACTGGAATTGAATATCGACAAACTCCCGACGTCTACGAAGCACTTAAACTCATTACAAGACCCGGATGTGAGAAAATCATTCGTTATGCTTTCGAATATGCGCAAATCTATCACCGCAAAAAAGTCACTTGTTTTACAAAAGATAATATTTTGAAGTTAACTGATGGGCTTTTCCATAAATTTTTTGATGAAATTGGAGCCGAATATCCACAAATTGAAAAAGAGCATTGGATTGTTGATATCGGAGCAGCTAAACTAGCTGATACACCAACAGCTTTTGATGTAATTGTTATGCCTAATTTGTATGGAGACATTTTATCAGATGTTGCTGCTCAAATTGCTGGATCTGTTGGTCTAGCCGGATCTGCAAATATTGGTAATTCGGGAGCCATGTTTGAAGCTATTCATGGATCTGCGCCTAGACGAGCTGGACAAAATCTAGCCAATCCTTCAGGTCTTTTACAGGCTGCCATTCAAATGCTTGTTCATTTAGAACAATCGAATTTAGCTGAACTCATTCATAATGCCTGGCTAAAAACGCTTGAAGAAGGGATTCATACTTATGATATTTTTAAAGAAAAAACAAGTAAGCAGAAAGTTGGGACAAAGGAATTTGCGAATGCCGTAACTGCCCGTTTAGGAAAAAAACCCGAAACATTACCCGCAGCTCACTATAGCACATCTTCTCATATCAAACATTCTAACTTTTCATCTCTTAAAAATTTCAAACAAGAATTATATGGGATAGATATTTTTATTAAATGGAGCGAAGATGTAGAAACATTAGCGACTCTTCTTCAATCCACGTCTAATCACGATTTAAAATTAAAAATGATCAATAACCGAGGTGTAAAAGTATGGCCAAATAAAATGCCTGAAACAGCTTGCATAGACAACTGGCGTTGTAGATTTATATCTTCTACAAATAAAATCGTATCTCAAGAGCAAATTCTCAATTTACTAAACAGACTTGTACAAAAAAAACTTACACTGACACAAACTGCTTATTTATTTGCTTTTGATGGACAGGCGGGTTATACTTTAGCTCAAGATGAACAATAAAAAGCTAATATTTAAGTCTGAGATGAGAATGAAATTTCGTTAATCAAAAAGTTTCAAGCGATAAATTTTTCATATTCTCTTTAATATGTTTTTTACCCCAATCTGCTACCCAATGAATAATGACAGCTTCGGGATTTTCTCCCTGAGCCATTCTCCAATTATAAATTTGAGGAAGCTCATAGATAGGAAAATTTTCTGATTGTATGATATCAGCTAAAAGGTCTGAATCTCCCGAGAAATAAGCATTACGTTCAATGATCGCCTGTGCCCATGTGGAAACAAGAGGTGATTGATAAGGATAAACCACTACACCTGCATTATAAATTTTTTGCCCTGGCCTAAGCAGACCTTCTTGAATATAATTTTTCAACGCAAATTCTGGTTGAGGTGCTATAGCAAATCCAGACCCATTTTGACATGTTTCAAATAGAGCATCAAGCGAACCTTTAATTTCACAATCGACATCTGTCCATACTGTTTTTAAAAATGGGCTTTTAATCATTGCAAAAGGCTTTTTTAAACAAAGGGCCCGAATTTTCCAAAACTCTTTATTTAAAAAAAGAGATTTCCATTTTTCTTTCAGTATTCGATTAATTTTATCAGGGGAAACGAGGAAATCCAGAGGTTCAGTAAAAGGAATATAAATGCCCTTATCCTTACACCACTCCCTAGCGGCTGCCGACACTCCAAAATCTACAAAAGCGACAGGAAGATGGTTATTCATTTGATAATGACTCCACCACCAAGGTAATAACCATTCCAAAGTTTGATCGCAAGCAATTAAAATACCTTTATCATATTGAATAAAATCTTTTGATAACCAATTCATTTTTGTAGTCTCTGACATATTCTATGATCTTTATACCTAATCTATAAATAAAGCATAAATTAGATTTTCCCTTCGAATTCGACAAGTTCAGTATGGTAATATTTACGTTCGTCCAACTCGCCCTCTTGCTTAGCAATAAACACTGTCACTGCAGCATCGCCTAAAATATTCAATACTGTGGTAACCATTTCTCGTAACCGATCGATACCCACTAAAATAGCTAAACCTTCTAAAGGAAGTCCTAGTGAAGTAAGGACCGCCGAGAGCATCACAAATCCGCCTCCAGGAACCCCAGCGGTCCCGATGGCAGCCATGGTTGCTGTCATTAAAAGTGTAATGTAAGCAGAAAGGTCTAATGGAATCGCATAGGCTTTTGCAATAAATATAGCACTCATGGCTTGAAAGATAGCTGAACCGTTCATATTCATTGTCAAGCCAAGAGGAAGGACAAAATTTGAAATATTTTTTGAAACACCTAAGTTTTCTTGTAAACAGTGCATGGCCACAGGTAAAGTTGCTGCGCTACTTCCTGTTGAAAAAGCCATCATAATGGCGTCACCCATTCCTTTAAAAAAAGGTAAAATCTGCAAATGTCCTAATCCTTTTAATAAAATAAGACTGTAAACAACTGCCAAATGAATGAGACAAGCTAAGTAATAAACGCCTAAAAATTTAAACAAAGGGATCAATAAAGAAATACCAAACGTCCCAGCGACCCAAGCCATGATGCCAAAAACGCCAATCGGAGAAAATTCCATCACTAATGAAGTTAAACGGTACATGACATCAGCTAAAGATTCTAAAAAGTTTTTTAAAGGAATCCCCTTTTCTCCAGAAAAATTAATTGCAATCCCTAAAAAAACTGCAAAAACAATGATTTGCAAAATACTCCCACTCGCTAAAGCAGCAACTGGATTGCTCGGAATAATTGAAACAATAATTTCACTAAAAGAAGGAGTTTTTGCTTCTATGATATTGACAGATGTTAAATGAAGGCCTGAACCAACTTGAAAAGAATTAGCAAATAATATACCGATTAAAATAGAAATGACAGTTGTAATGAAATAAATCCCAATCGTTTTACCCCCCACGCGCCCTAATTTTTGAGGATCGTGAATACTTGTGATTCCTATAGCCATTGAAGAGAGAATCAACAAAGGAATAATCATGTTGATCAAATTGAGAAAAATAGTTCCTAAAGGCTTTAATAAAACAGCCCTTTCTCCCAAAATAATTCCTGCTAAAACACCTAACGCCAAACCAATGAAAATTTTCAACCACAACTTCATACTTTTAATTCATGCCTCGTCATTAAACAATTTGAAATAGCGAAAGATTCTTAAGAAATTTTAGCTTCAGCCTGTGCAAGAAAGGAATTCCATTCGTTTTGCCCATCGATAACCGTTAAATCGATTTGAATCCAAGCAATTGGTAAACTTAAAGTCATTTGATCTGGTAATTTTACACGATCTTTCTCCGTACAAATCAACCACTCAGCCCCTAACTCTTTAGATTGTAAAGCAAATAATTCTAATTTTCTCTCTTTAATCTCATCGTGATCAGGTAAACAAAATTCTGAAACAACTTTTATTCCCTCAGACTCTAAGGTGCGCTTAAAATATTCTGGATGAGCAATCGCGCAAAACATAGCCACTTTAGTTTCATGTAAGTTGTCTATTTGGCATCCCTTTAAATCCCTTGGATGGCAGACTATTCCTTTGACCCCTACTATTGGAGCTAAACTATAAGCCCTAAGCTGATTTTTTACATTCTCAAACTGTTCTGCATCAACAATATTGTTTAAAATTAATAAATCGGCCCGAGATAAAGAGTGAACATCCTCTCTTAAAAATCCTCTTGGTAGATAATAACCTCGGCCAAAAGGATCTGAAACATCTATCACGACAACATCATAATCTCTAGCAATGCGACGGTGTTGCATAGCATCGTCTAATAAAATAACCTGAGCTCCAGCTTTGGCTGCTAAAAAAGATGCTTTTTTACGGTTTCTTCCAACAATCACAATCGATTTGGGAAAACGTTGAGCGTAAATATAAGGTTCATCTCCGGAATAAGAAGCAGGAAAAATTGGTCCCTGCCCCTCACAAAGAATAACTGGAGTTTCTAATTTTTCTACTTTCGATCGATACCCTCGAGATAAAATAGCTAATGTGTAACGTTCATAAAAAGCTTGAGCAAGAAGAAGAGTGACCGGAGTTTTACCTGTTCCGCCAGCGACGATATTGCCAATACTAATGACCAAAGAGACGGGAGGAACGTATCTTTTCATCCATCCTTGATCATAAAGCCAATTTCGAATAGACACAATAAAACCATAAATCCAACTCAACGGTAAAAGTATCCATTTAATAAATGTAGATAATTTTCCTTTTCGTTTTTCTTTAATGATTTCCTTGAGATAAATTTCAATTTTTCTCAAAAACATGCAAAAAACCTTATTAAGCTCGATAAAAATGAATGATAAAATTTTAAAAACTCCCAATCATTAACATTTGATAAAATTTAATTTTTTGCAAATAAATGCACTTCAACTAATTCGATTATGAGATGGATAGCTGCCATATGAGCTTCTTGAATGCGATCCGATGTTTGAAACCCCTGAATAATTAATTCGAAATCAGCAACATCTTTCAACGCTCCTCCGTCTTTTCCTAAAAACGCAATCGTATGCATACTTTGGTTTTTTGCCTGCTCAAAAGCACGAATTATATTTAGAGAATTTCCACTTGTTGTGAGACCGATAAAAACATCGCCAGTTTTACCATAAGCCTCTACGCCTCTTGAAAAGATCCATTCAAATCCTTTGTCATTGGCAGTACAAGTGATATGCCCAGGTTCAGATAAAGCAATGGCTGGCAGAGGTCGCCGTGCTTTTCTGAAGTACCCTGTTAATTCTTCAGCAAAATGGCAAGCATCACACAAACTTCCTCCATTCCCAGCAAGAATAATTTTACCCCCATTTTGGAAACACGTAGCTAAAAGTAGAGCAGTCTGTTCTATAAAATTAATTGAAGAAGGAAGTTTGAGTTGTTCCACGGCTTTTATGCAATCATCGATTGCGTCTAATAAACTAGTTTGCATATCAAGAGGTCTGAAGATTGAATTGATAAAGTAAATTATAAAAATGGTATCATTATTCTGACTCACTCTTCGTTAAGAAGCAAGGGTTTTCCTTTTTCTTAAACTGTGTTTTTTTTAAATATAAGATGTTTTTTAGAATTTCTTTATAATGCTAACTAATAAGGATAACTATGACAGAAAAAAAACAATTTACTCTTCCTTTAGGATCTCAAGCTCCAAATTTTAATTTAAAAGCAACGGATGAAAAAAATTATCAATTAAGCGACTTTGATTCAGCTAAACTTCTTGTCCTTTTCTTTACATGTAATCATTGCCCTTATGTGATTAACTCAGATGAAATCACGAGAAAAACAGTAGAAAAATATAAAGACCGAGGCGTTGACTTTATTGCTATTAATTCAAATAGTGAAACAACTTATCCGGAAGATTCTTTTCAAAATATGATTGAGAGAATGAAACAATACCACTTTCCTTGGACTTATTTACATGATAGCTCTCAAGGCATCGCTTTAGCTTATGGAGCTTTACGTACTCCTCATTTCTTTGTCTTTGATGATAAACGTCGCCTAATTTACACTGGAAGAGCAGTTGATTCTCCTAGAGAGCCTTTAAAAATAACTGTTAATGATTTAGAAGACGCAATCGAAGATTATTTACACGAACGCCCTATAAAAAAACCCTTAACCAATCCAATTGGATGTAATGTAAAGTGGAAAGGAAAAGACAAGCATTGGATGCCTGATGACGCCTGTGATTTAACTTAACTTTCTATAAAACTATTAAATTTACAATTAAAAACCACTAATAATTTAAATAAATTATAGTTACTTGATTTAATTACATTTTATTGCATTTATTTTAGTATTTGTATTGACAATTTTTTTGTTCCCGAATTAAGTGTAAAACACTCCTATCAATACCGTTCTACATCAATGGGTTTCAGTTTTAATTTTGATAATTCCCCTCTATATTTGTCCATCTCTATTAATTGTTGCAGCCCTTTTCCTGTTGATAATGTTCTTATCAAATTTATGATTCTTGTTCAACCTTCTTCTTCCTATCCTTTTATTACGTTTAACTACCAGTTATAATTATTTCTGAACGTTAATAACCTTTAATCACTTGCGTCATTCGATGATAAAATGAGATAAGCTAGAACCAACAAAGTTTTGAATTCCTTGTGTATAAAATCGATCTTCTCTAATGTTCAATTTCAATAAATTCATTCGTATTAAGCAAATTTTTATACTTATTTACTCATTAATTGTTGAACTCACTAGAAAAATTTATTGAGTTACCATTAAATAATTTTATTTTACATGCAAAATGAACAGTTAAAAAAAGGTTTTGCTTAGGAGATGAAAACGATGTTAATTTCTATCTTTGCAATTGTTCTTGCTTATTTGACTCAGAGTTATTTTCCCTCATTTAATCCTCAGGAGTCTTCGATTTTAATCATTGCGGGAAGCCTTCTTGTTCTTTTGCTAACAGTATTATCAATTACCCTTTCATTACTACCTTTACAAAGGCTTGAGCAAAACCTAGTTCCCAATCTTGTAGAATTATATAAACGCAATCGCTGGTTGAAAATTAATCGCTTTTGTCTTTTTTTATTTCCTCTTGTTTCCTTTTTTGCCGTAAATTGGATAAATTCAAATTCTTTTCAATTTAAAGAATGGATTATGCCCATTTGGCTGGTAACATTTGGATTGAGTTTAGATTTACTGAAATGCTATTGGCAAAAATTAATGCAATTCTTAAATCCAAATGATTTTGTAAATATGCTTACGAGGCAAGGTAAAAAAGCTGTTCAAAATGAAAAAGATGACACTTTATGGAGTTGCTTAGATAATTTATCTGAAATAGCTGTAAGGTCTATTGAGAAAAGCAAAATTGCACTTAGTACTCAAACACTCAAGTCTTTCCCTCCCATTGTGGATGCTTTTTTTGCTTCTTCAAAAAGTATCAGCCGCATAAATGTCGATGCAGAAACAGAAAAAAAGACAGGTCGAGATGAAGCCAGCTTTACCATTTTTTATCTATTGCAAAGATTAGAACTTATCAACGATCGTGCTTTACAAAAC
The DNA here is from genome assembly GCF_000648255.1 of Candidatus Protochlamydia sp. R18. NCBI lineage: Bacteria > Pseudomonadati > Chlamydiota > Chlamydiia > Parachlamydiales > Parachlamydiaceae > Candidatus Protochlamydia > Candidatus Protochlamydia sp. R18. The sequence goes on from NZ_BASL01000720.1 coordinate 12,552, forward strand.
CGTTTGGAAACTGTTTGTCGACAGATGATAATGACGATGGGAAAACTCATTGTATCATGTGCTAAATTTGATTTAACCATGGTGAATTTTCCAACACATTTTCTGACCAAATTTGGTTTAAAAGCTTTGCAACATCATTTTGAAGAGGTGGGAGTATTAACAACGAGTACTCTACTTGAAATTGCCAAGACGATTTTAAAAGATGTCAACATCAATTATGCTGAATTGCAAAGTCCTTTTCAAGCTATTGTTAATGGATTGAATGCTATTGCCAAAGCGACGTTCAAAAAAGAGAAAAATACGAGCATCAAATTGCTAGTACAACCTTTTGAAGAGTTAAAAACAATGTTTCAAGCTGAAAAAATGGTTAATCATCCAGATGCTTCTGTGATTATTCATGAGATTGACCGTATCTTGGAAGAGTTTACAGTCCTAGGCCAAGTCATGCGTTCTATTCCTCCCATTCCCAATTTAGAAGATGATTCCCCTACAACAGCAAATTCCAACCTAAAATAACTTATAAAAGTAGAGATTTTTCCTATTAAAAAGATTTGAAGTAAAGCTATGATAAGCAGTTTCAGGGATTAAAACTAAAAGGTAACGCAGTTTGAAAAAGCATAGTTTCTTGGTGGATGGGGTGTGAAATTTCTAACGATTCGTGATGTAGAGCAATTGCATGGGGAGTAAACGGGTATTGACTTCCATAGCGGATATCACCACGAATCGGACATCCTAGATGAGCGAGCTGAGCACGAATTTGGTGATAGCGTCCAGTTTCTAATTTGATTTCTAATAAAGCCCCTACGCTCTTTCGTTCTATAACACGATAAGTCAGTTTTGCTAATTTAGCTTGAGGATGGTTAGAAGAAACAACTTGGGCCTGAAAATCATTATGAATAAGAAAATTCTCTAACGTTTTTTGCTCGTCTACCGGAACAGAATCTACCCATGCGTAGTAAATTTTTTTTGTTTGTTTAGCACGTACAGAAGCATTTAAACGAGTCAATGCCTTACTTGTTTTACCAAAAACAACGATTCCACTTACCGGTTTATCAAGGCGATGCACAGCTTCTAAAAAAACATTCCCAGGTTTTTGATAGACGATTTTTAAATAAGCTTTCGCCTGTGATTCTAAACTATCTTGTGCGGTTCCACTTGGCTGGGTCAATAATCCTGCCGGTTTGTTTAAAACAAACAAATGATTATCTTCGTACACAATCGAAATAGAAGCTGTCATCTTATTTTTTCAACTGCCTCTGTCTAAGGACTTCATAAAGAAGAAGGGTTGTTGCCATTGCCACATTTAACGAGTCTGCCACTCCCATCATAGGAATACGCACTTGCATAGTAGCTTGTTTCATCCATCGCTCAGATAAGCCTAATTGCTCAGTACCGACTGCAATTGCAACTGGACTTGTCAAATCCACTTGTGTAAATTCTTTTTCTGCATGAGGTGTCGCTGCTAAAATGTCGATCCCTTGCTTATTCAGCCAAAGTAAAGTATCTTCTCCTCTTGCTTCGACTGTAGGAACTGTAAAGAGAGTACCTACACTTGCTCGAACAACATTAGGATTATAAATATCTGTACATCGATCGCAAACAATCAATCCATCAATCCCAACAGCATCGGAAGAGCGTAAAATTGTGCCTAAATTCCCCGGTTTTTCGATTGCTTCAGCGACAACAAAGAAGGGCGCCATTGGTTTTTTAATCTTCAAAGTCAAATCATCTAAAGTTAAATGTCTTTGAGGAGCGATTGCCAATAACCCATCCGGTCTGTCTCTGTAGGAAATTTTGCGAAAAACTTTTTCCGAACAATAAAAAAGTTCTGTTCCACGTGATGTCAATCTTTCAATTAAAGTAGGTTCATTCATTCCCAAAAAAAGAGCGGGACAAATGAATAGTAAATTCACTTCCCAATCCGCATCAGCAGCACGTAATAGTTCTCTATAACCCTCAATTAAAAAAGTTTGCGAAATATCTCTTTCGGGACGATCACGTAAATGTAATATTTGCTTAACCTTAGGATTTTGCACACTCGTCAGCTCAATCATTTTCTCTTACCCATTTCGCATAAGTGCCGCTTGGAAGTTTCAAAGAATCAGGTCCCTCTAATAACATTTCTCCAAATTCGATCTTCCCTTTCACTCCCTGCATAGCCTGGCTTAATAGATGATGCATAACGACAGGAGAAAATCCTGGAGTATGGCAGGAAAACATCACAAAAAGAGGTCTTTCACTGAGTAAATCACGACAACTTTGGAGAAGTTGAGTAACTTCATCTTCAATTTTAAATAGTTCTCCTTTAGAACCTCTCCCGAAACTAGGTGGATCTAAAATAATGCCTTCATAACGAGATCCTCGTTTTAATTCTCTTGCTAAAAATTTTTTGACATCTTCCACAATCCATCGAATAGGTGCATGCTCGAGATGATTTAAAGCTGCATTTTCTCTTGCCCAAGTCACCATTCCTTTAGAAGCATCTAAATGACATACCGCAGCTCCTGCTTTTGCTGCTGCTAATGTAGACCCTCCCGAATAGGCAAAAAGATTTAAAATACGAGGTTTTTCTTTTTTGGAAGCGTAAGGCCTTAAAATTTTTTGAATCCAATCCCAAAAAGACTTTTGTTCAGGGAAAATTCCTAAATGTCCAAAGTCAGTCGCCGAAATTTTAAACACGACACCAGCAACTTCAATGTGCCATACTTCAGGGATATTAGACAGATTCGTCCATTTATTTTCCAATTCTCGAGAAAAACTTGCCTGTGCTTCATTCCATTTTGCCAATGAGAGTTGAGGTTTCCAAACAGCTTGCGAACAAGGACGAGAAAGTACATAGGGACCAAACTGCTCAAGTTTACGACCATTTCCGCTGTCAATTAAAGCATAGGATTGAAAAGGTAGTGTCATTATTACTCTTGAAAATAGGGTAAATGTATTTTCCCGATTGTTTTTTTTACAAGCATAACATACATAGAAGAAAGCAACAACGTGATTTATGTGTTGCTTCGCATTCGATTCTATTTTTTATTTCTCAGTAAATAATCGGCGCATAAATTAAGAAATTAAAAAAAATAATAATCTTCTAATTATTAAATACTTGAAAACTCAATTAACGAAATGAAAGAGGAAAATTATTTTTCAAGTTATTCAGAACAAAAAGTTACACTTTTCTCATTGACATAAGAACAAAGCGAATACTTGAATTTGGCATTGATTTTGCAATCTTGAATCAGTTTATCAGTATAAACGATATCCTTTCAGGAAAGGGGAGATTATGAATCAACGTTTGGCATGGTTATTCATGACATTATTTGTTGTATTCGCTCTATTTGCGATATCGAAACAAATGACAGAGCCAAAAGGAGAAATACGAGCTGCTTTAGACATTGGATCTGGAGCGACTAATTTAAAAGTCGCAAGAGTCGATCCAGGAACAAATAAAATTATTTCTCAAATTTTTGAAAAATCTATTCCTGTTCCTTATCAAAAACATTTGGAACAGTCTAACGATAATACTTTTGATCATGTTGTTAAGCAACAAGGGATGCAAGCCATTAAAAATTTGAAAGAAATAGCTGATGGTTATCAAGCAAAAAAAGTCATTGCTGTTGCTACTGCAGCATTTCGACAAGCGGCTAATGCTCCTCAGTTTGCACAAGAAATTGAAAAACAAACAGGTGTGCAAGTGAGAATCATCAATCAAGATGAAGAAGGAATCATGGCCTTTCGAGGTGCTTTAGCACTCTCTTCCGCGGAATCTGAGAAAACTGTGGTCTGGGATATTGGAGGAGGAAGCATGCAGCTAACTACACTAACAAAATCTGGAACTTATCTTGTTGAAAAAGGCAAAACAGCCTCCATTTCATTTAAAAACGCTATTATTCAACAGATTAAACAAAAAAACATCGCCACTGAACCTTCTCCTAATCCCATGACTTTAAAAGAAATGAACACAGCTCTCGATTATGCAGGCACTTTAGCTTTACAGACAGATCCTTATATTTTAGAAAAAATCCATCATCCTTCAACAAAAATGATTGCTGTCGGAAGTTTATTTAACTATGGAATTAGGCCAGTGGTTAACAACAATCAAAAAATCGAACAAGTTGAATTAGAAATGGCCGTGTATAAAATGGCAGGGAAAACCGATGCTGATCTTCCTGGAGGAACGTTGGCAGAAGTTGCTGTTTCCAATCCCCTCCTTGTTTTAGGTTACATGAAAGCTTTGCAAATATCACGATTAGAAATAATGCAAGTCAATAATGCTGATGGAGCTTTGACCTATCCTCCCTACTGGGAATAAATTCCCCTTAACTCCATTTTTAATTTTTTTCTTACCAGGCAGCCTTTTAGCTTCATTTATTTAATAATTAATTTTATTAAATAAAATAAAACAATGAATATAATTAATTTATTTATGGTTTTTTTATTTAAAATTTATTAAAATTTCATTATGATTCAAACTTAAGGTATTAATTATGATAATAACAGATAAAAATATTGTTTCTAATGCTTTTACTGACCTTCCAAAAAAATGTAAGAGAGGTCAAGAAGCTGTTATAGAGATGCTTAATCGTCAAAGTATTGTCAACAAAGCAGACGAATTTTTTTGTAAAGAGATGGGAAATGAAGAAGAACAGCGTTCTTATTTTATCAAAAAAATTGAACAATATAAGTTCACTCTGCCTCAGCCTGCTTTAAAAAAAGATTATAAAGGTTTAGCTCATAAAGTTTTTGCAATTTATCGCTCAGAACTTGTCGAAAAAGCATGTCAACAGATCAATACCAATCCCTTAGCTTGGGCATTTACTGCGGAGACATGGAAACAGCAACGAAAAACTTTTCAAGATTTTATGTGGGTCTATGCCAAAATGGTATATAGCGGTTCTTCTAGTTCAGCAATTGCATTTGCCATGAAACAACATTTTCCTTGTTTACCTCAAACTTTTTCGCCTGGTATAAACGCTGTTATTGTTGCAAATGAGCAAGAATACTATTGCCCTAATTCTTGATCTGTTTTGCTGCGAAGCATATGGGTAAACATTTCGCTTTCGTTTAATTCTTCTAAGGCTTTGAAATAATCTGGACTATTGATTGTTAGTGTGGCTTTAGTTTGGTTACCAACGTTATAAGGAAGTGACATAAGTTTAGAAGGAACAAATATTAATTTAGTAGAATCAATGTTGAGTTGTTTTTGATAAGGTTTTAACCGTTCAGGAAGAATGATATAAGATATATTATTTGGATGAATAGTTCCATTAGCACGTGTTTCAGCACATCCAAATTGATTCGTTGGGGTAAAAACACCATCTGTCTTTTCTTTGCCATCAGCATCTATAAGCTTAAGATTAGCATCGCCGTAATTGTCTTTTTCCTCAATTTTTAATGCTTTATAGGGACAAACATTTGTTAACACGATTAAAAGCTCTCCTTGATAATTTCTCGAAGCAGCTATTTGAACGCTTACTCCCAATAATGTATGATGACCTTTAAAGACTTTCTTTTTTCCACACTTAATTTCCTTACATATCTCTCTCAAGCCCACTGTGTAGTTTCCTTTTGGGTGTAACACTTGAGTGTCTTCTTTAACTCGAATATAGCTTGGGATTTTTGAATTAATTAAAAATTCAAACCATTCGGATCCTATAAATTCCCTATCTGCTGTAAATGAATTGATATGAATTTTATCCATCACTCTTTTAAGTACTGATAAACGATCGAGGGTTTTGGAATTACCTGCTCTTCCTAAGGAAATCCAAGCTAGAGGAATGCTAATCCCTTTAAGATTAACTCCTAATGTCAAAATATTGATGTATTTTTTGCCGAATTTCCAATCTGTCCTATCTAAGGCCAAGTCATTTTTCTTATTTTTAAGATCTAAAATGATAATCACTAAATTTGTTATGACCTCTTGATAATCATTCAAAGAAGTTAGCCAGTTGAAAAATCTTTGTATTCGTTTGAAATTAGAATCAATTTTTGCCTTACTATA
>NZ_BASL01000719.1:0-7270 GCF_000648255.1 Candidatus Protochlamydia sp. R18
AAAAAAAATCGTTGGAGAGGTTCGACAAAGCAGTGGTCGGAACGAGAAAACCAGTTTTATCATAGTTGATGCGCAAAGCGTTAAGAATACCGATACAGCTGAAAGTAAAGGCTATGATGCAGGAAAAAAAATCTCAGGTATCAAACGGCACATAGCAGTAGACACCCAAGGATTGCCTCATGCCATTCATATAACCACAGCAAATGTTACTGATAGAAAAGGAGCTCTAGAAGCATGTTTACTGAATAAGAGTGTTTTGTCTGAAGTAAAAAATATTTTAGCAGATAGAGGATATTCTGGAGAACCATTTTCAAATGGTATTCAAGAGATATTGGGATGTACAGTAGAGATAACGAAAAGAAACGAATTGCATGCTTTTAAAGTGATTGCGAAAAGATGGATCGTAGAGCGTTCTTTTAGCTGGTTAGAAAAATGCAGAAGGTTATGGAAGAACTGCGAAAGAAAATTGAATACAAGCTTAAATCTGGTCATTTTGGCGTTTGTGGTTCTCCTTTTAAAAAGATTTTAAACAGGTTCTTAGAAACCGAACGCAAAAAGAGTGTTTAAAGATAATTTGGACATGACTCACTAATTATGTCGAATTAAATGGTGAAAGATTGCGAAATTGGTTGAGATGAGGTGTACAAATCACTTGCTTGAACTATCACAGAAAACAATCTAAAAAGGCTTCAGACATATTCTATGCATCATATTAATCTAAGTAAGGGGTCATGCCTAAAACACATTTAGACGATTATGCTTATGATTTTGTTATGTGTGCAGAAGTGATTGCGGAACCAAATAAAAAAGATTAACGATTATTCTTTGCGTAAGTTAGCTAGGATTGCTTAATCCTTATGGGCACATAACCTTCTCTTTTCCTATGAAATTTATACAGAATTTGAGATCATTGACTCAAAAAAATAAGCTACCATGCTTTTTTTATTAAACTCGAAAAGTTTTACAATATCCCCCTAAAATGCGCCTAAGCATCGCAAGATCCCTCACTTTAAACAAACTAAATTCAAAAATGAACCCGGCTTAAAAAACTTAGTTTGCTCTTCAAACAAAGTTTCCTGTGATTTATTTCTAGTCTATTCTCAAACTATTTAACCAATTACTTCTTAAATCATCCCAAAATAACCTTTCTTTTTTACATACAGTAGAAATCTATTTGCGAATTTATTTGGAGTGACAAGAAATTAGTCATTGCATTTTTCTTCCTAAGCGAAAAGCATTTGTAGCGATAGCTAAAAAGGAAAAACTGGTTGAAGAAAACAGAAGAAAGGAAGTTTGGGATTAAAATAAAAAAACCGGAGATTATCTCAAGGCATAAGTATGATTCTTAAGGCTGCTACATTCCTGTCCTGACCTGGTTCGAACTAATTTATTCCATGAGGTCCCCGGTTAAACTTTATTTATCGGTAAACTCTAAGAAAATATTATTTTATAACGAGTTGGGTTTTCTATCAAGCAGATTCTGCACGTTTTTGAGCACTTTCCCACTGACGAAATTGTTGTTCTAATTGAGATAGCATTTTACGAAGTGTTGTTTCTACCTCTATTCCATTTTGAGAGGCTTTTTTAATTAGATTTAATAAGTCTTGCGCAAATAGGTCCTCCTGGGAAGAAAAATGTTCTCGATTTTGCCATGCAAAATCGGTTTTTTCAAATTCTTTAATCATTTTCTCTGCCCGCGCCAGTGAAGGGAAATCTTTAGGAATCCCGTCCAATACACTCTGTCTCCACCGATTACCTTTTTCATTTTTCTTAATTATTTCCCATTGATGCTTCACTTGTGCAACTGAATCAAGCTGAACTTCTTCAAAAATATGAGGATGCCGCCTAATCAGTTTTTCATTAATTTCTTTCAACATATCATGCAAAGAAAATTTTTTGTCTCGTTCAGCCAGTTTTCCTAAAAAAATCACATTGAAACAAAGATCACCAAGCTCCTCTTTAATTTTTTCATTGTTTTCAAGATCGATGGCTTCTACTAGTTCGTAGACTTCTTCAATGACTGAACTTCGCATCGATTGAAGCGTTTGTTCTCGATCCCATGGACAACCATTTGGGGCTAACAAACGTTCAATGGTGATAATAAGAGCTTTAAAATCATCCATTTGGTTTCTCCTTTAAATAATGGGACGAAAAAATCAACAATTCGTTAACATCAATTGCAGAAATTATTTTTTTTAAAATTAGAATCATTTGAATTTGGATTTATTGCATGAATAAACAGTTTACAGCAAGTGTTTACATTATTAATGATCAAAAAATTTTGTTAATTAAACATCCTAAACTTCAAAAGTGGCTTCCTCCGGGTGGACATGTAGAAAATAATGAAACACCAGTAGAAGCAGCTCGTCGGGAGGTAAGAGAAGAAACAGGTTTGGAAATTGAATTGATCCCCCAAGAAAATATTTGGGTGAATTATTGGAATGCAAATAGCTTTGAAAGACCCTATTTATGCCTACTAGAAGAAATCCCCCCTTATAAAGATCAACCTGCGCACCAACACATGGATTTCATTTACGTAGCAAATTTAATCTCCGCTAAAAGCTCATCACCAAGCGAAACTTTAATTTATCAGTGGTTTGATCAAAAGGGTTTAGATTTACTCGAACCCGATGTCGATATTTTCAAAGAAACGCTACAAGTTCTTCAGCACCTTTTGGCTACTTTTTGCTCCATCCCTAAAAAATTGGTTTTTAATTAATCCTGGAGATTGTGACTCACAAATTCAACGCTTTTTTAAAATACTACTTTTTAACCAAAATAGAGATAAATATTTAAACTCTGTACTACCTTATTTAGAGAATCAAATGCCACATAAACCACTTAAAAATTATTATATTTTCGACACAGTGCGATCCAAGCAACACTAATATTTCAATTTAATATAATAAAAATGAACAGGATGACACCCAGCTTCATTTAAAAGCAAAAAGAAAGGCAAAAAATTTAGCTCTTGAAATTCTTTAAGGTTTAATCTATCAAATAATTCTTACAAAAAATTTTACCCGAGACATTACTTGTAATTCTTTTTAACTATTTACTTGTTGAGATTTAATTTGGGCTGGATATATTTATTGATTGCTGGTTTATTTGAAATAGGGTTTACGACTTTTCTTAAGTTGTCTAATAATTTTACTCGTCTATGGCCAACAGCTATTTTTTTTATTTTCTCGGTTTGCAGCTTTTTAGCACTTTCCTTAAGCTTAAAAACTATTCCATTAGGAACAGCTTATGCTATTTGGACTGGCATGGGAGCAGTGGGAACAGCTATGATTGGTATTCTTTATTTTGGCGAGTCTATAGATTTTTGGCGTCTATTTTTTCTTGCCTGTCTTATTATTTCTATCATCGGACTTAAAATAGCTTCTGCATAAAACATTAATAAAATATTTAATTAAAATTTTTTTTAGCTTAAATTTTTTGTATCTAAATACAAGTGAAAATTTAGAGTTGAAGAACTTTTACAAATTTTTTATAAAAATAAAGAATCGAAATTTCATCCTATGGCAATAAAATTTATAGACGAATAAATTTTTGTAAACTATTCCCTCCCCTATTCCCCATTCAAATCCAAAAATTAAGTCAAAGCAAAGTATACAAAAGTAAAACATATATTCTTTAGAACATAGATGGATCATTAATGTTTATGCAGTTTTTCAAACTTTATTAACTTTTGGTTTAGAATTTCTTTTTAAAAATATAAAAAATTTTAAGTCGCTGCTGATCAAAACCATGCTTCAAAAATCTATTTTATTTTATCAAATTTTTTCTATTATTGAAAATAATTTAATGTTAATAAAAATAATTATCAATTAAATATCAGATATTAAATTATTTTTTTATTTAAACTTGTTATTATAGCTGTAAAATTTACACTACTCTTGCTAAAAATTTTTAAACCTAAATTTATTTTAATTATTATCGAGCAGGTTAGGTGTTTCTCATCAGTGAAAAATATTTGTTTATATTTCTCTAATCAAAATTATAAATTTTAACTAATAATCAAAATATTATTTAATAGAAATGAATTTTTGTTAAATTTTTTATTCTTAAATTTACATTTATTTACTATTTTACAATCAACAATAAAAATTAAATTGAAAATTACATATATATATATGATAATTATTAATAGATAAAAAAAACGATGCACTATAAAATTTACTAGTAAATTAAAAAAGGGAAACTCTATGCAATTAAAATATATAGATGGCGATATTCCTAGCAGCTACTCTGCCCTTTCTTCTAGTCCAGATCCAAAATTAAGCCAAAGTACAATAAACAATGGTAAAACATATATTCTTTTAGGAAGCTTTGAAAAAACATACCCTTTAATGCGTAGAATTGGAATTGGAATATATGCAGCTTTTAAGACTTTATGTACGTTAGGCTTGTGGCTTTTTTCTGATAGTGTTCGAGAAGATTGGAAGTCTTTTTGGAGGGGTAAAAAAAGTAAAATTATTTACTCTTCTTCTCCCTCATTTTTATCAACTAAACTTTTGGCAGACCAAGGCGATGCAAAAGCTCAATACAGACTCGGATTGATGTATGATAAAAGTTGTGGTGTGACACAATCAGATGCAGAAGCTTTTAAATATTTTAAACTCTCTGCCGAACAAGGTCATGCAGATGCTCAATATGCTCTTGGATTTATGTATGCCAATAGGTGGGGTATTGCACAATCAGAGCAAGAAGCTATTAAATATTACAAACTCGCTGCCGATCAAGGTCATGCAGATGCTCAATATGCTCTTGGATTTATGTATGCCAATGGACGAGGTGTGACACAATCAGATCAAGAAGCTTTTAAATATTACAAACTTGCTGCCGAACAAGGCCATGCAGATGCTCAATACAACCTCGGAGTCAGATATTCCAATGGACGAGGTGTTATGCAATCAGAGCAAGAAGCTTTTAAATATTTTAAACTTGCTGCCGATCAAGGACTTGCAGATGCTCAATATAATCTTGGAATCAAGTATGTGAATGGGCAAGGCGTTACGCAATCAGAGCAAGAAGCCGCTAAATATTACAAACTAGCTGCCGATCAAGGACATGTAGATGCTCAATACAACCTCGGAGTCAGATATTCCAATGGACGAGGTGTTATGCAATCAGATCAAGAGGCTATTAAATATTACAAACTTGCTGCCGATCAAGGTGATGCAAAGGCTCAATACAACCTTGGAGTCAGATATTCCAATGGACGAGGCGTTGCGCAATCAGAGCAAGAGGCTATTAAATATTATAAACTTGCTGCCGATCAAGGTGATGCAAAGGCTCAATACAACCTTGGAGCCAGGTATGCGAATGGGCGAGGCGTTACGCAATCAGAGCAAGAGGCTGCTAAATATTACAAACTTGCTGCCGATCAAGGCCATGCAGATGCCCAATACGAGCTTGAAACTCTAACTCTGTAAAAAAAGGGCTAGGTGTTGTACAATCCCGTCAAGAAGCTCTGAGATATTATCAACTTGCTACTGATCAAGGGAATGCCCAGGTAGCAAGAAAAATTGACTCTATTATTTCTCAACAAAATAGCTAAATTGATTTAAAATTATTATTTATTTTTTAATGAATTAAAAAAGGAATTATATGCGATCAAAATTTATAGATGGCGATATTCCTAGCAGCTACTCTGCTCTTTCTTCCAGTCCAGATCTAAAATTAAGCCAAAGTACGATAAACAATGGTAAAACATATATCCTTTTAGGAAGCTTTGAAAAAACATACCCTTTAATGCGTAGAATTGGAATTGGAATATATGCAGCTTTTAAAACTTTATGTACGTTAGGCTTAGGGCTTTTTTCTGAAAGTGTTCGAGAAGATTGGAAGTCTTTTTGGAGCGGTAAAAAAAGTAAAATTATTTACTCTTCTTCTCCCTCATTTTTACCAACTAAACTTTTGGCAGACCAGAACAATCCAAAAGCCCAATGCGAGCTTGGACTCATGTATAAAAATGGTCAAGTTGTCGCAAAATCAGATGCAGAAGCTTTTAAATATTTTAAACTTGCTGCTGATCAAGGTGATGTAAATGCTCAATACAACCTTGGATGCATGTATATCAATGGGCGGGGCGTTGTGCATTCAGAGCAAGAGGCTATTAAATATTTTAAATTCGCTGCTGATCAAGGCCATGCAGATGCTCAATTCATTATTGGAATTAGATATAAAAAGGGTCGAGGTATCTCCCAATCGAATCAAGAAGCTACTAAATATTTTCAGCTTGCTGCCAATCAAGGCCATGCAGAAGCACAGCGTGAGCTTAAGCTCATTATAGAAAGCCATGATATTGCACAAACGAATCAAGAAACTTTTAAATATTTTAAACTCACTGCCGATCAAGGCGATGTAAATGCTCAATCCAAACTTGGAACTATGTATAAAAAGGGGTTAGGAGTTGAGCAATCCAATCAAGAAGCTATTAAATATTTTAAACTCGCTGCCGATCAAGGCGATGTAAATGCTCAATATAATCTTGCATTCATGTATGCAAAAGGGAAACGGGTTCCACAATCTGACCAAGAAGCTTTTAAATATTTTAAACTCATAGCTGATCAAGGTGAGGCAATTGCTCAATGTGCTCTTGGATTTATGTATTTCCAGGGAAAAGGTATTACACAATCCCATCAAGAAGCCGCTAAATACTTTAAATTTGCCGCCGATCAAGGTGAGGCAGATGCTCAATGGGCTCTTGGGTTTATGTATGCCAATGGACTGAGCGTCACACAATCTGATCAAGAAGCTGCTAAATATTACAAACTCGCTGCCGATCAAGGCCATGCAGGTGCTCAATACAAGCTTGGGACTATGTATAAAAAGGGGCTAGGAGTTGAACAATCTAGTCAAGAAGCTCTGAGATATTATCAACTTGCTGCTGAGCAAGGGAATGCTCAGGCAGCAATAAAAATTGACTCTATTATTTCTCAAAACAACTAAATTAGTTTAAAATCAAAATTTATCTTTTAATAAATTAAAAAGGAAATCATCTACGATTAAAATTCATAGCCGACTTTTCTCATAAATAATCTGTTTTTTAAACTCTAAGAGTAGCCAAAAATAAAACAATATTTAAAACACATATTTTTTTAAAAATTTGGAAAAAAGCATATCCTTTAAGGCTTAGAATTGTGTTTAGAATGCACAAAGTTTTTAAGAATTTATCACTTTAGATCGTGTAGTCACGAGACTTTTGCCCATATAGCAATACATCTAATATGGACTGCAGCCAAGAATGAGGCTGTGTTCTTTG
>NZ_BASL01000718.1:0-1397 GCF_000648255.1 Candidatus Protochlamydia sp. R18
AAAAAAAATCGTTGGAGAGGTTCGACAAAGCAGTGGTCGGAACGAGAAAACCAGTTTTATCATAGTTGATGCGCAAAGCGTTAAGAATACCGATACAGCTGAAAGTAAAGGCTATGATGCAGGAAAAAAAATCTCAGGTATCAAACGGCACATAGCAGTAGACACTCAAGGATTGCCTCATGCCATTCATATAACCACAGCAAATGTTACTGATAGAAAAGGAGCTCTAGAAGCATGTTTACTGAATAAGAGTATTTTGTCTGAAGTAAAAAATATTTTAGCAGATAGAGGATATTCTGGAGAACCATTTTCAAATGGTATTCAAGAGATATTGGGATGTACAGTAGAGATAACGAAAAGAAACGAATTGCATGCTTTTAAAGTGATTGCGAAAAGATGGATCGTAGAGCGTTCTTTTAGCTGGTTAGAAAAATGCAGAAGGTTATGGAAGAACTGCGAAAGAAAATTGAATACAAGCTTAAATCTGGTCATTTTGGCGTTTGTGGTTCTCCTTTTAAAAAGATTTTAAACAGGTTCTTAGAAGAAATTACTTCTGCCATTCAACTCGCCGATTATTATGAATTGACAGAAGTGGTGAAGAATTTAGAAGAACAGCTGATAGATGGGTACGAATCTCAGAGATTTGAACCTTTTAACTCCACTGAAGAAAGTTTAGTCGGATTAAAAAAACTTTTAAATTTTGCACATCGCTGTCAATTAAATAGATTGAAGGATTATTTAGAATCGACCGTTGTGAACGCCTTATTAAACCAGACTTTTCAGTTAGCGGAGTTTGAAAGAATTATAAATCACCTCTCAGATGAGATAGAAGCTCTTGATTTTTTTAACAATATTTATTTGACCGATGCCCATCTTTTAGCATTAAAAAATTGTAAAAATTTAAAAATACTTCATTTTAAGAATTGTCGAGTCATCACTGATGCAGGATTAGCACATTTAACACCCTTAACGTCTTTACAGCGTTTAAATCTAAGCAAACTATGGTGTATCACCGATGCTGGATTAGCCCATTTGACACTCTTAACGGGTTTGCAGCATCTTGATTTAAGCCAATGCAGTAAACTCACTGACGATGGATTAGCACATTTAACACCCTTAACAGCTTTGCAGCATTTAGGTCTAAATTACTGTGAGAATCTCACCGATGCAGGATTAGCCCATTTGACACTCTTAACGGGTTTGCAGCATCTTGATTTAAGCAATTGTAAGAATCTTACCGATGCAGGATTGGCCCATTTGACACCCTTAACGGCCTTGCAGCATCTAAATCTGAGTAGATATAATCTCACGTATGCTGGATTAGCGCATTTGACATCTTTAACGGGTTTGCAGCATCTTGATTTAAGCAATTGTAAGAATCTTACCGATGCAGGATT
>NZ_BASL01000717.1:0-42382 GCF_000648255.1 Candidatus Protochlamydia sp. R18
CCAGATTGCTTGCTAACTGGTTGATGTTGACTCCAAGGAATGGTTTCATAATAGACATTAAATTTATCAGTGAAATAGAGGGCTTTTTTTTTAATGATTCGGGTAGTTTTGCAAAAAGAAGCTCAGCGGTTTTTTTATCTCGAGGACCCACTTGCATAGCAAGCACTTGACGACTTTTTTTATGCAAGATGAGCCATAACCACTGATCATTTTTCTTATTTCCTACAAAACTCCATCGCTCATCTACTTCAAGTTTAGCCACTTCCAATTCATCTTTCTCACAACATGTGACTTGTGCATTTAAATCCTCAGGCAAATCATTGATAATGAAATTAATAAAATCTAGCAGCCATGGCATGCTTACATCAAAAATTCTACAAATTCCATTAAGAGATACCCTTTCTAAAAGAGCTTTTCTGACAAGTTCCTTTGTTTGTTCGTTAATGATTTTAGCTTCATTGTTTTCGCTCCACTGTTTGCCACACTCTAAACAGCGAAAATTTTGCTTTTCATGTCTTGTATAACCATTCTTCTTTATCAAATCTGAGCCGCAGTGCGTACATTTCATTGCTCTTCTCCGCTTGAATTAGAATAATTAATCTATCAAATTATCAAATTAGATCAGTTTATTGAAATAGCCTTACCTATTTAGCACTACCAAAAAGTTTTTACTAAAGATTTATTAAATATAATTGCAAAAAGTTTGAATTACAAAATTGGCTTTAAATTTCTTACTAGTGCTTGTTTGCAAAGAAAATTAAATTAATAATGCTTTGAGAGGTATGTAATTAACTTGTGGATGAATTTCTAAAAACAATTTAATACGATTTTTTGCTCTATTCAAGGAACGTTTTGCACGTTCTTTATCCACGTGATTATCAGCCCTTTCCAAACGCATTTTAGCACGTTCATAAGACTGCTTCGCCCTTTCGACATCAATTTCTTGAACGGATTCAATTGCATCAGCAATGATTGTTGCACTGTTATGAGAAACCTCAATAAATCCAGTTGTTATGCCGAAATAAAGCTTTTGATGATCTTTATTGATAATTGTCAATTTCCCTGGCTGCAACAAGGCGATTACAGTAGCATGATGTGCCAGCACTTCGAAGTATCCAACAGCACCTGGTACATTCACAGAATAAACGTCTTCATTAAAGACATTTTTTTCAGAAGTTAAAATGGATAATGGATAAAGCATCTGTAATCACCCTAACCTTATTTCATTTGCTCAGCTTTTTCGAAAACTTCTTCAATTGTTCCCACCATATAAAAAGCTTGCTCAGGAATATTATCCATTTCTCCTTCTACAATCATTTTGAATCCTTTGATAGTATCGGGTAATTTAACAAAACGTCCTTTTTTTCCTGTAAACGTTTCGGCAACAAAAAATGGTTGCGATAAAAATTTTTGAATGCGACGAGCCCGAGAAACTGTTAACTGATCTTCTTCAGATAATTCATCAATTCCCAAAATTGCAATGATGTCTTGCAAATCTTTATAACGCTGCAAAACTTTTTGCACCTGTCTAGCGACCTGATAATGCTCTTCACCTAAAACGTGAGGGTCTAAAATCCGCGAACTTGAATTTAAAGGGTCTACAGCTGGATAAATGCCCAGTTCCGCAATTTGACGCGAGAGAGTTGTTGCAGCATCTAAATGGGGAAAAATACTAGCTGGTGCTGGATCTGTATAATCATCTGCTGGAACATAAATCGCTTGGACTGAGGTAATAGAACCGTGCTTTGTCGAAGTGATTCTTTCTTGTAAACTTCCAATTTCACTTGCTAAAGTTGGTTGATAACCGACAGCGGACGGCATTCTACCCAGCAACGCAGAAACTTCTGATCCTGCTTGAACAAAACGGAAAATATTATCAATGAATAAAAGGACATTTTGATGCTCTTGGTCTCTAAAATGCTCTGCCATCGTTAATCCTGTTAAACCTACTCGCATTCTCGCCCCAGGAGGTTCGTTCATCTGGCCAAATACGAGACTAGTCTTAGAAAGAATACCGGACTCTTTCATTTCTAACCATAAATCATTTCCTTCTCTTGTTCTTTCCCCGATTCCGCAAAAAACAGAATAGCCTCCATGATGGGTGGCAATGTTGTGAATTAATTCCATTACAATGACTGATTTACCAACTCCTGCCCCTCCAAACAACCCAACTTTCCCTCCTTTTGTATAGGGACAAAGAAGGTCAATAACCTTAATTCCTGTTTCAAAAATGACTCCCTGTGTATCTTGCTCTTCGAAAGTGGGGGAAACTTTGTGAATAGGAGAAATTTCAGCGTTTTCGATAGCTCCCATTTCGTCGATCGGTTGACCTAGGACATTAAGGAGTCGACCAAGTGTTGGACTTCCCACAGGAATAGAAATAGGAGCTTCAGTATCAACGGCTTGGGCTTCTCTTACCAAACCATCTGTAGATGACAGGGCAATACAACGAACTTGGTTATCTCCTAAGTGCATTGCAACTTCCGCAATCAGTTCTCGTTGATCTTTGGGATCAATGATTTTAATCGCATTTAAAATGTTTGGAAGCTGCCCAGGAGGAAACTCGATATCTAATGTGGGACCTACAATCTGTTTGACTTTTCCTACCGCCATCATTTGCCTTTTATTTTTATTTGAGCCTTTTCTATTGAGTTTCTTCAATGATTCGAAAAATTCACAAAGGAAATCGCTATATTGTCTCGTTTACTATTCTTTTACTATTCTTTACTTTAATCCTTCTGCTCCAGAAGTGATTTCTAACATCTCTTTAGTGATACCTGCTTGTCTTACTTTATTACGAACCAAAGTTAATTTTTCAATCATATCATCCGCATTTGATGTGGCTGCCTTCATCGCAAAGATGCGTGCAGCTAATTCTGAAGCATAAGATTCATTTAAAATTGACTGGAATTTAGTCATACAATAATTAAATAAGATTGCTCCATAAATCTGCTTAGGATTTGGCTCAAAAATATAATCTACGGGGGATTTTTCAGATTTGGGAGAGATTTGCTGAATATTTAAAAATTTCTCAACCATGACTTTACGAGTCATCATTGTCACATAATGCGTATAAACAAGCCAAATTTCATCCAATTCTCCAATTAAAAACCAGCTCATCAATTGATTTGCAAAAGTTTTTATTTGATGTGACGTTAGTTTTTCTCCCCATTCACCAAATTCAAATCGAATGTTCCAAGGTCGTTTTTTATAATAGTCTGTTGCTTTTTTGCCGACTAAAATTAGCTCAACTTGCTCTTGAGTATATGTTTTCAGAAATTTATTAGCGGCTGAGAAAATATCTTTATTATAAGGTCCCGATAATCCCATATCAGCTGCTACAATTACAACACCAACTTTCTTAACTTCACGCTGCTCTAACAGAGGGTGTTTAATATCTTGTGTTATTTGACTCAAACGATCTAAAATTTCAGAAAGTTTAACGACGTACGGCTTAGCTTGTTTAACTTTTATTTGAACTTGGTGCAAACGAGAAGCAGCCACCATTTCCATTGCTTTGGTCAACTGCTGAATGTTCTGAATGGACTGTAAACGCTTACGAATTTCTCTTAAACTAGCCATCTTTGATTATTCCCCATCTATATTTGATAGCGTAACTTAAAATCAGATTTAAATTTCGTCACAGCTTCGTTTAATTGCTCCATCGTTTTCTGATCTAAGTCAAGGCTTTGTTCAATCGAATTAGAAATATGAGGATGATTTTCATCCATGAATAGATAAAATTCATTTTCAAAATTTTTGATAAAAGGGAGAGGAACATCATCCAAAAATCCCTTCGTTCCTATAAAAATAATCATCACTTGTTTGGATAATGAAATAGGTTTGAATTTGTCTTGCTTTAAAACTTCTATCATTCTTTCACCACGGACAAGCTGAGCTTGCGTTGTTTTGTCCATTTCAGAACCAAATTGAGCAAACGCAGCTAACTCACGATATTGAGCTAAATCTAAACGTAGACTTGCTGCAACTTTTTTCATGGCTTTCGATTGAGCCTTTCCACCAACTCTAGAAGCTGAAATTCCCACATTAATAGCTGGACGCACACCTGCGTAAAAAAGATCAGACTCTAAATAAATTTGGCCATCTGTAATAGAAATAACGTTTGTAGGGATATAGGTCGTCACGTCATTCGCTTGAGTTTCAATGACAGGTACCGCTGTCAAAGATCCCCCACCTAATTCAGTGCTTAATTTAGCGGATCTTTCAAGTAAACGAGAATGTAAATAAAAAATATCTCCCGGATAGGCTTCACGGCCAGGAGGTCTTCTTAAAAGAAGAGCTATTTCTCGATAAGCTTGTGCATGTTTAGAAAGGTCATCATAAAAGCAGATCACATGCTTACCATTGTACATGAAATGCTCACCTAATGCCGTTGCTGAATAGGGAGCGACGTACTGTAACGCTGCGGGATCAGAAGCTGTGGCAGCTACAATTATCGTATATTTCATTGCATCATGTTCTTCTAGGATTTTGACAACTTGAGCAATTGTAGAAGATTTTTGCCCAATCGCTACATAAATACAATAAACTCCCGTATTTTTTTGATTAATGATCGTATCAAGAATAACAGTCGTTTTTCCTGTTTGTCTATCTCCAATGATTAATTCTCTTTGGCCGCGTCCAATAGGGATCATAGAATCAATGGCCTTAATTTCTGTTTGAACGGGTTCATTCACAGGTTTTCTTTGCACAACTCCTGGTGCTGAACTTTCGATTGCTCTAAATTCTTTTGTCTCAATTGCTCCTTTCCCGTCAATTGGTTGTCCCAAAGCATTAATGACACGCCCTAGCATTCCCTCACCGACAGGAACTGAAGCTATTTTTCCTGTTCTTTTGACGATGTCTTGTTCACGAATATTTCGATCGGAACCTAAAATGATGACTCCCACATTATCGATTTCAAGATTCAAAACAATTCCTAATGTTCCATCAGGAAATTCAACAAGTTCTGACATCATCACATCGTCAAGACCCCAGACGCGCGCAATTCCATCTCCTACATACAAAACACGCCCAGCAGATTCAAATTTTAAGGAGAGATCTTCATGATATTTTTCAATTTCTTGTTGAATGACCCAAGATACTTCTTCAGGATTTAAACGCATTCTCTCTCCTAGACCTTAGCCGTTAATAAGCTAACTTTTAGTTTTGCAAGTCTTTTCTTCACACTGTTATCAAAAATTTGATGATCCATGATCAGAATCATTCCTCCAACTATATCTGGATTGACAACATTTTGAATTTCAACTTCTTTCTGATAAGTTTTTTGTAGTTTTATTCGAACTTTTTCTTGAAGCGTGTCACTCACGGAAACAGCAGTTAACAAGCAAACTTCTAAAATTCCCAACCGTTTTTTAGCTAAGCGATGATATTCTTTTCTGATATCCACAATGTATTTAAAACGATTTTTTTCAATTAACACGAACAGAAAATTTAAAATAATTTCATCTAAACGATCTTTAAACAATCGTTGAAGGATACTTTTTTTTGTTAAAGTACTGAGGTGAGGATCAAATAATAATTCTTTTAGCTTAGGAATGGTTTCCAATATCCCCACAAATTCTTCTAAAGCCATCAAATGGCTTTTGATTTGTTCTGGATTTGTTGCAATATCTACTAAAGCTTTTGAATATCTTAAAGAAACACCTTTAGCTATCATCGGATTTCAACTTGCTCTACAGCTTCTTCAACTAATTTTTGATGTTTACTTATATCCACTTTTTCATGAATAAGCTTTTCTGTAATAGCGAAGGAGATATTAAGGACATCTTTTTTCAATTGCTCTTTAGCTTGAGCTAACTCTAGCTTCATTTCCTCCTGAGCATTATTCAAAAGAGAAGTTACTTTTTGGCGAGTTTCTTGCTCAATATCATGAGCAATATCTCTCCCTTTAACAACGGCTTCTTGAATTCTCCGACGAGCTTCAGCATCAATATCATGTAACTTAGCTTTATACTCTTCAGAAAGCTTTGTCACTTCTTCTTTTTGATTTTCGATTTTATCAAATTCTGATTGAATCAGTTGCTTTCGCTCTTCTATTAAATTAAGAAGGCGTTTCCAAACGAACTTTTTTAAAACCCCTAGCATAATTAAAAAAGCGATGATTTGAGTTAAGATTTGCTCAATTTCAAAATTCATAATTAAATTATGCCATTTTTTCTAAAACAACGAAGAACACAATTAAAGCATAAATTGTTAGGGCTTCAATCAAAGCAGCGCCAATAATCATTGTCGTCAAAATTTTACCAGATGCTTCAGGTTGACGACCTATAGCTTCCATTGCACTACTCACAGCACGACCAAGACCAAGACCTGATCCTAATGCTGCAAGGCCGACTGCAAATGGAGCAGAGAGAGCTAATGCTGTTCCAATACTCATTGTTTTCCTCTTTCTTATTTTAATGTAAATGCTTTTCAGAGCTGGATTTCGTGCTAAATGCATGAGTTTAGCAACGATTAAATATATGCATAAAAAGAAGGTATTTACTTTTTTGCTATCACGAACTTTAACTATCCAATTAATAGCAAAAAAATCAGTTTTTTTCACCTTCTTTGTGCATAGATAATAAAATATAGACCGTACTTAATAAAGTAAAGACTAAAGCTTGCATAAAGCTTGTAAGTAAGCCCAGAAACATAAAAGGAAGTTGCAAAGGAATGCCTACAAATGTCTCAACAGAAGAAATCATGACAACTCCCATTAAAGCAAATGTTCCTATTAAGATATCTTCTCCAAGCACGTTTCCAAATAAACGTAGAGCAAGAGTAAGGGGGCGAGAAATCTGTGAAATGATTTCCAAAGAAAACATCAAAGGAGCAAGAAGCCACTCTAGCATACTTTTGGGCGAGCCAGCCAAATGATATAAAAAACCAAAAATTCCCATATTTCGTATATTCAAAAATTGAACTAAACAGAATACACAAATCGCCAAAGCTGCGGTAATATTCAAACTAGACGAAGGTGCTTTCATTAAAGGAACCATTCCAAATATATTCATAGTAAAAATGTAGATAAATAGCGTTCCTAAAAACGGAATGTAAGCTTTTCCTTCAGGACCTAATACTTCTAATATTAAATAACTAAATTTCTCCACTGCGATTTCTAATAGATTCTGAAATTTTGATGGGATAATTTCTTTTTTTCGTGCACCTAAATAGGCCACTAAAGAAATGAGACTGGCAACGAGAATGGCAAAAATGATATTTTCCCAACGATGTAAACATTGTGCCCAAGTTGTATGTTGAAAACGGTGATAGAGCACGGAAATAAAATTAGGTAATTCTGGTATTCGATTTTCAATCGGTTCGTGAGCATTAGCAAGCCAGAATAAATATTGCCCCATAATCATGCTGACGATCCTACTTTTTCTTTTACTTTTTCAAAAATTATTTTAGCAATTCCCAATATAAAAATTGCAATAAAGAGAAGCGAAAACCCACTCATCAAACTAATGACAGAAAAAAATTGAGTTTTTATTAACCAATACCCTGTTAAATAAATTAATGGAAATTTAATTCCTATCCAAGTGTAAAATTTTAATACATTTAGTGAGGTTAATTTTAAATATTCTTCTAATAACATTTTAAGAAAGTAGATATTCAGACAAGCCCAACATGCTCCGCTTAAAATACCGAGACTAGTGCTTAAATCTATGTAACAGTAAACAAAAAGACTAGCTAAAATCGCTAAAAATAACGTCATCTTAATGAGTCGAAAAATAAAATTAATCTCCATCACCAAACCGCTTAATCATTCGATATAATTCTCTGAAACCAGCTACAAAACCTAAGCATAGTCCGATATAGGTTAAATAAGGAGTTGTTTCCAATTTTTGATCCAACCACCCCCCAATTAACCACCCAATAATAGGAGAAATAGCCAAAACGAAAGGGATTGTCATATAGACTCCGATTTGTGTCCACTTTGGCTTAATTTCATTCGAATCATTTTCTGAAATTTTTTTGTCTATCAGAAACACACTCCTCAGAAAGTTTTTTAGGTGAATTATATAATCAAAAGTGCAAAGACAAATGCAAATAATGCAAATGATTCAATAATTCCAATTGCAGCAAAACATTTACCATACACGGAGGGTTGTTTAAGAGAGGCTTGAATCCCTGTCGCGCAAACCTTGCCTTGATAAATAGAGGAAAGCCCAATTGCTAAACCAGAAAAAATCCCAATTGCAATAGCAGAAAAAGGAGATAGCGTTCCTGCTTGAATTGCACGGCTCATTTGCAACATAAGCAAAAATCCATAAATAACTTGAGAAGAAGGGGCTGCAGCCATTCCAATAAACTTACCATGCCCTTCTTCAGTCCGACTCATAGCTGCATGAGAAGCTGATCCTGCAATCCAACATCCAATACTGCATCCCATACTACTCAATCCTAGTGCCATTGCAGGGCCAACCATATTAATATCCATTGAAAACTCCTATTGATTTACTCGATTTTTAATAATTTAAGTGGTTGAAATTTTTTTCCTCCCCCCTCAAAAGAGTAGTGATACCACTCTAAAAAGTTAAGTCGCAATCCATGAATTACTCCTCCCATTGTTCCCAAAATCAAATTCACAAAATGGGCAATCATAACCAAAAAGAAAGAAGCTAATAAGGGTAATCCACTGGCAATTTCATTGACTGTCGCACCCACAACAGCTCCGGCCAGAGCTAAAGCATAAAGACGTAAATAAGATAAGACATCGGCAAAAACTTGAATTAAAACTGTGATTTCAAAAATTCCCGTCCACCCATTTTTCCAAATAGAGGTTATCCATGCAAAAGCAATACCCCCTATCATAAATTGTAAACCTATTTTTCCCCCTTCATTCAAATCCACATTTCCAATAAAATTAAGAAAACTTGGAGCTTGAAGGTGAGAAGGGAAATAAAGGTAAGCTCCAATCAGAAATGCGGCCCATCCTAAATTTGGAATGTTGCGCAATCCATAGCGCAACAACGATAGCAAAAGATGAACGACACCAATAAATAAAGCCAATTCAAACATAATTGTATCACTGATCATACTTAAAATAACTGGGCCTTTGCTTGGCTCCCAATCTGGAATAAACGAAACAAACTCATGAGCATCAGCATGATTTGCTAATGTAGGATATGCTTGAAGCCATTTTTGGTAAGTACTATCCTGATGAGCAATGTGATAAGCAATTTTTTCCTTTGATAACCATTGTACGAGAGAAATTTTACGTATGGGATTATTGATATCGATTTGCATCCCAAAAAACGAGGTCATCAAAGTCCCCCACACAATACATCCTACACATAAAATAGTAAAAAGATTCAGTAAACGTTTACTTAAACCTTTCAAATCAGGATATTTGTAACGAAGAAAAAGTGCTAAAGCTAAATAAATAAATCCGTAACCTGCATCACCGATAATAAAAGCAAAAAAGAGCGTAAAACACCAAAGAACCCAATTTGAAGGATCATGATCTGAAGGTGACGGTGTATCATAAATATTAACTAAATCTTCTCCCAATCTACTAAAACCACTATTTTCTAAATAAGTAGGAATAACATCTGAGGCTTCAATTGCCACTTCATCAATATAGACATTTAAAGCTTTCGTGACTTTTTCTATTTGATCAACTTTGTTCGCCGGCACCCATCCCTCAACAGCGAATAGTAAACCATCCATCGTTTGTTGAACATAGGTCTGTGCGTGATTAAGATGATGACTATTGAGTTTATCTACTAGGGCATGATGCAAAAATTCATTGTATTTTGCTAACTCTTTAAGCTGATGATCAATTCGTCTTCTTTCTGAATTTGCTTCAATTAATTGTTGATTTAAATTTTGCAAAGATCGATCGATCTTAATTTCAATGAGTTTGTCATAAGAAACTGACTGTTCGTTAATAGCAAAGTAATAATCCAAACCTTGGTTTGAAGAGATATAAATCAATTCATCAGGCGGATCTTGTTCTTTAAACGCACTAGAGCGTGCAACAAAAAATTGAATTTTTCGTTTACCTTCATTTTCAATGAAATAAATATCTTCTAAAGAAAAATTCCCAAAAATTTCAATCCGTGACATTTCTAATCTTAATACACGTATTTCTTCTTGTTTTTTCTCACTTTTTTTACATAGCGAAAGAATATTTTCTACTATCGCGTTTGAGTTTAAGGGTTGATAATTTTCCTCTTGTTCAACGAAAGGTAAGCCACGCAAAATTTTTATTGCAGTAGTCAATTTTTCTACAGCTTCAGGTATATCGCGGTTTGAAGTTTGGCAAGGATCAATAAAGTGAATAAACCCAAGTTTTTGAGCTTGTTGAAAAAAAGATTTTTTTTCATCTGCTAATCCAAGAAATAAGAATTTTTTAACATCTTTACGCATGTTTGAACTCCTTTTTGGAAAGAGTCAAAAGAAAAGCTTTCTTATTCGCTTCAATTTTTGTTTTAGCAACTTTTGCTCGAGAAACAGCAGCTAATTGCTGATCCCCTAAAAATACTTTAATTATACGAATATTCTCAATCGCTCGAGGAATCAAAATTTTCTCAAATAAATTCACTCTAATCGAGACTTCACGGAGTTCGCGCTCTAAAGCTTGTTTTTGCTCTGTCGTAATCTTAATTTGCTCTCGTAATTCAACTAAAGAACGTAGACCTAAAACGGCTGCATCAATCCACGGAGATGTTTCAAATAAGCTATATGTGAAAGCTTCAAATTCGATTCCCTCAAAATAAGGAATTTCTACCCCTGCAATATTTTCATACCTTTTAAAAACTGTTTTCAATTGTATAGCTTGCATCGGATCAATTGTCGTTTTGATCGCTAAAAGCGAACTGAACATGTTAACTGCGTCTTGTTTTTTCCCCATTAAGTCTTCGAGGCGATGAATTTCAATGCGTGTTTCCTGAATAACCGACTGAAGCATAGCTTTTTTAAGCTGTAAAGTTGGCAAATACTTTTCTAATTGTACAAGTTGCATTTGTTGGTCACGCAACTCATTTTTTGTTAATTTGACATCAGCCACAAATCACCCCTCAATCACTTACTTATTTGAGCAATTTCTGGCCAATATTTAGAAATAACACTTTCCTTAATTCCAACTTCGCTTGCTTGAAAGCACTCTGCTAACGTTTCCCATCCAAGATCTAAAGCTTTTTCTAAAGTATAATTTACTTCTAAATTCATCATCCTTTCTTCAAATAAATAAGAATAAGTAAGAAGCTTTTCATCCCACTTAGAAAGTTTAAAACCCATAGCTTGCCGCTCTCTTGCTTTTTTGGATTCAGCATACAAACGAATCATCGCATTGGCTAAATCACCATGATCATCTCGAGTGACTTTCCCAATCACAAGTTGTTTCAAACGAGATAAAGATCCAAAAGGATCTATTTTACCATGGTGTAAATAAAACTGTCCTTCAGTGATGTAACCTGTATTATCAGGAACTGGATGAGTCACATCATCTCCGGGCATTGTAGTTACCCCAATAACTGTAATTGAACCGCTATCTTCGATAGAGACTGCTTTTTCGTATCGAGATGCCAAATCAGAATATAAAGAACCTGGATAACCTCGATTGGAAGGGACTTGGTCCATCGTAATTGCTATTTCTTTAATTGCATCTGCAAAAGCAGTCATATCTGTTAATAACACTAAAACATTTTTACCATCTGTTGCAAAACGTTCAGCGCAAGCAAGAGCCATATCTGGTACAAGTAAGCATTCAACAGCTGGGTCAGTTGCTCGATGAATAAACATCACAGTTTTATTAATTGTTCCGGCTGATTCAGCATTTTCAATAAAAGCTTGATATTCTTTAAAGGTTAATCCCATCCCACCAATTATGACGACATCTGCATCAGTTTGATTCGCAATACGCATAAGAAGAGCATTATATGGCTCCCCAGGAACTGAAAAAATGGGAATTTTTTGAGATTTGACTAGGCAATTGAAAACATCAATCATAGGAATATTTGTTCGGACCATATCTCTTGGAACAATTCTCTTAACAGGATTAAAAGAAGTTGATCCAATATCAATTGACTCTCCTATAACCTGAGGTCCTCCGTCAATAGGTAACCCAGATCCACTTAAACGCCTTCCAAGTAAAGTGTCTCCGTAAACTGCTTGCATTTGTCGATTTAAAAAAGTGACTTGATCACTAGTTGAAATTCCACGAGTCGTCTGAAACACTTGTAAGGTTACTTGATCTCCGTCGATACGGAGTACGGAAGCATAAATATTTCTTCCATCTTTTAAATCTATACGTGCTAGTTCACCGAGACTAACTCCTTCAGCTGTTATCGTAATAAGGTTCCCACGCATATTATTGATTCGATCATAAACAATTTTCATATGATGGTATCCTTTAATTATTTCCGAGATTGTTGTTCGATAATGCTTTTAATTTCTGCAAATACCTTTCGGTATTGTTCAGTATCAAAAGGAATAAAATTCATGTTTTTAATACGATTTTGTAAATCTAAGAAAAATTCACGAGCTTGATCATGTGTATGAAAATCGAAAGTTGTGTCAAAAATTTGATTAATTAATTGAAACAAAGCTATTTGCCTTTTTAACGGGCAATAAGCATCTTCTTTGTCAAAAGCATTTTGCTGTAAATAACTAAAATCATAAAGCTCAGCTTTGAGATAAGTAAGCATATCTTCCATCGATATTCCCTCTTCTCCCACCACTTCCATTCGCTTTCCAATTTCATTTCCATTAAATAAAATATGCCGAGCTCGCTTAACCATTTGATCCCATCCATCAACTTGATGGCTAAGTTCATTTCCAACTGTGTCAACATACTTAGACCAAGATAATAATGGATCTATTGCCGGGTAACGTCTTGAATCAGAACGAGCCCTTGATAGCCCAAGGAAAGCACCTACCACTGATAAAGTTGCTTGCGTTACAGGTTCCTCGAAGTTTCCTCCTGCAGGTGAAACTGCTCCTCCGATCGTAATAGAGCCTGGTTTACCATGACGAAGAGAGACCACACCAGAGCGCTCATAAAACTCTGCTATTCGGGAAGATAAATAAGCGGGAAAAGCTTCCTCTCCTGGAATTTCTTCTAATCGTCCGGACATTTCACGCAAAGCCTGAGCCCATCTGGAAGTTGAATCAGCTAAAACTAGAACATCCAACCCCATCTGTCTATAATACTCAGCTATGGTAATACCCATATAAATAGATGACTCTCGAGCGGCAACAGGCATAGATGAAGTGTTGCAAATAATCACTGTTCTCTTCATTAGTGCTTCGTCAGTATGGGGATCAATCAAATGCGGAAACTCTCTTAATACTTCAACAACTTCTCCTGCACGTTCTCCACAAGCTACAAATAAAACAATGTCCACTGCCGCATATTTCGAAAGATGATGCTGCAAAACAGTTTTACCAGCTCCAAATGGCCCAGGAGTACAAAAGGTACCCCCTTTCATTAAAGGAAATTGTGTATCTATAATCCTTTCGCCGGTATCCATCATCTTAGTCGGCTTAATTTTTTCTCCATGGATAAGGGCATTTTTGACAGGCCATTTTTGAACCATGGTAAAAGAATGTTCTTGGCCGGATTCATCTATAGCTTTGGCAACAACTGTATCAACAGTGTAAGAACCTGAATTTATTACCCATGTTAAGCGATATTTTCCATATAATGAGAATGGAATCATAATAAAGTGATGAAAACGACCCTCTTTTGTCGAACCAATCCGATCTCCTCTGAA
The DNA here is from genome assembly GCF_000648255.1 of Candidatus Protochlamydia sp. R18. NCBI lineage: Bacteria > Pseudomonadati > Chlamydiota > Chlamydiia > Parachlamydiales > Parachlamydiaceae > Candidatus Protochlamydia > Candidatus Protochlamydia sp. R18. The sequence goes on from NZ_BASL01000717.1 coordinate 13,731, forward strand.
AAGAACATCCCCAACCTTAGCAGAAGATTCAAAATCCCATTTCCTTTGACGATCCAGCGCAGATAAATAAATTCCTTTTGGTAAAAAGAGGCCAGCTTGATCAGCAACATCCACTAAAGGATTTTGCAGACCATCAAAAATCGAACTTAAAAGACCCGGGCCTAATTCAGCTTCTAACAAATCTCCTGTAAAACTAACTAAGCTATCTAAACGAACTCCTTTTGTATCTTCAAATACTTGAATTTTAGCTTGATTACCAAGAATTTCAATTACTTCCGATTTTAGTTGAAGGTTGTCCACATGAACCATAGCCACTTCACCTTGTCGAATATTTCCTTCAAATGTAACTTGAAGTAAGTTTCCAAAAGCTTTAACAACTTTTCCTTGGGCTTTTTTTTCTTTTCTAGTCTCTAACGTTTTCATGCTATGTTTCCCTCACAATCCTATCGATGATTTCTTTTCCCTTCTGTTTGTCTAATTCAAACCATTTTTCAAGGATGACAAGCTGTATCGTATAAGCTAAAATTCGATCGATCGAAAATTTGTCATTTTCTTCTACCGTTTTCTCAATATATTCAATACGGTATTGATCCAAAGCTTTCTCTAAATCAAATGGATGATCAGCAAAATTCTCAAAAATTTCTCTCAAATTCAGAAATTTTTCTGGCAATTCAAAACTTCTCGCATCTTTTTGAGCAAGTAATTGAGCAATCAAGTTCTCTTCGGGATCTTCGTATTGCAGTTCGATACTCAAATCTCTTCCTAACTTTTTAGCACGATATCCTGTCCACACCAATCTCAGTTCTCTTTCAAACCTGAAATAGTTTTTTAAAAAAAGATTTTTTTCTGATCCAGCTTTTTGAAAAAATTTTGCTAATAAAAATGAAAAATGATGAATTCGTTCTTTTTTACTCTCATATTTAAGCATAAAATCATAAACATAAGAGGGCAATCCAACTTGAGTTGCTAAAGCTTCACTAAGTTCCAATGAGTTTAATTCTCCTCGTGGATCTAAAGGTTCGCCTAACCAATAAGAGCGTAAATTTAGAATATCGTAATAATGCCTAATGAGTTGAATTTTTTGATAATCTTTTGTAGAAAGATTATCCTTTAGCAATCTCTCAAGTTCTTCAAATGTTATCTCAGGAGGGGCATCGAACGAGAGTGGCGAAAGTGAAACTCCAACGTAATAATAATTAGCCATGAATAAAACCACCTCACTGGCTAAAAATTAACTGTCGAAAATCTTTTCTAACGTAATTGGCAAGAAGTTCTTTAATCGTTTGATCGCTTAAATCCACGGTCATTTTTTTACCATGCAATTTTATTTGAGCTCCTCCAGCAAATTGACCAATCTCTAAGGGTTTTCTTTTTAATTTTTTTCGCACACCATCTAAAAGCAGTGCACTCACATCATCTGCGGAAACAGCACGAGGAATAACAGCGGTTAAGTCCGTGTTTAATCCGTCTCTATCGATGGCTTTTACTATACCATTGATTAGCTCCGCTATTAATTTAGGATCCGAAAGCTGTTTTTCTAAAACACTTTGCAACTCTTCATTAAATAAATGATATTCGATTTCTTGTTTGAGAGATTCAATAGTTTGTTTTGAAGCCTGTTGCAAAGAAGAATGAAAAACATTTCGCTCTTGTTCGATCTGCCCTTTAGCTTGTTTAATATACTGCTCAGCGTGCTGCTCAGCGTTAGCGATAATTTCTTTGGCTCGCAAATGAGCAGCTTCAATAATTTTTCGAGCCTCTTCCTGCGCAGGTTCAATTGTTTGATGTCTTATTTTATCACAAATTCGTTGAATTTTTTCTTGTCCTTGCTCAAGTGATTTCATTTGCCAACCAGAAAATTAATAATTTAGATTTTAATATTTATGCACCAAACCTGTAGATAAGCACGTAAACATAAACGGATCAATAAACAAACTTTGCTTATTTCTTAAAAAAGAAGTTCTCAAAAAAGAAATTTTTTTTAAAGATTCGTCAATTTGTGCAAATTTTTCGCCGGTTTGGTTTCAACTAACTAAAATAAACAGAGTTGCTATCCCTGGTTACTCTAGCGGATTAGAGATGTAATTTTCAAGCGTTTTATCGAATAATTATTCAGAAGTTCGTTTTTGTCTATTTTAAGAAATAGCTTATGAAAACAAATGCATAAGGGAAAATTAAAAATAGAGATTAAATTAAGATGCATTACTATTAGAGAAATAAAAAAACAAAGGTTGGCTGCCTATTCTACCCAACAAGACAAAACTGAATTTATAGTCATGTTTAGTTTAAATTTACTTGTCTGATTGTTTTTCTAAACCACTACTTAAAAATTTCTTCACATGTAAAACCTGAGTCATTATATTGATTTACTCTGACAAAGTTGATTTCAAGTTGGTTCAAATTAAATTGACTGCATAAACATTTGTTAGTTGCTTTCTATTTTTCAAGTTATGGGGGATCATGAAAAAATTAGCATTTTTTGTTTTATGTCTAAGCTGTTTGTTAGCAAAAGGATCTATTTTATCTGCAACACCTTCTAATCTTTCTTCTTCGACAGAATCGATGGACAGTGGAATTGTTCTCTTTACACCCCCTTCTGGTTGGAGAATGGCTGACCCAAAAATACTCCCAGAAAGAGTCAAATTAATGGTCGTAGGGCAAGGTCCTTCTGCATTTCCCCCTTCCATGAATTTGAGTTTAGAACCTTATTCAGGATCGCTTAAACAATATCTTAAAAGTGTAAAAAACACTAATATGGCTCAGGGTTATCAATGGAAAGATTTAGGAACAATTCGTACAGAAGCAGGTAATGCCAGCTTATCTCAGGTTGATACTAAATCTGAATGGGGTAGTGTAAGACTTATGCATGTGATTCTTTTAAAAAATGGAGTCATTTACATTTTAACAGCCTCAGCATTGCAAGATGAGTTTTCTCAATTTTACAAAGATTTTTTCAACTCTATGCGTTCTTTGCGAGTTGCGAAAGAAGCATTTGAAATGATCGTTAATACACAGCAAAGAACTCAACTCAAAAATGCGGCACAAAAAGTCAAAAATCAGTGGGAAAAAGAACTCTCACAAAATATTAAAGATAATCCAAATGACACTTTAGAAAATATAAAAGAACAAACTTTTACAAGTAAAAATTTCCAAGCTAGTGTTTGGATACCTTTTAAGCACATGATTAACCAAAAATATAATGAGATGGGTGCTGAATGGCAATCACTTCTTTTGAAACAAGTCGAAGATGACCTTTTTGAAACATCCGTCAACTAAATTAAAACGATAACATTTAGATAATGATATCAGGAGGAAAAATGAATTTTTTAAATAAGTGGATCGTAATCATTACAGCCATTGCCATGACAGGTTTATCTAACCAACAATTAGAAGCTGTTACCTACGTTACAGATACCGGTGGATATGCGTATGATGAGTCAAGAACAGCTACTAATTTAGCTCCTGCAATTGCTCTTGGAACAGTAGCCATCGTTGGTATTATTGCTATTGCTGTGCAAAACTCTCATCATTCATCTTCATCCCATTCATCTTCATCCCATTCATCTTCTAGTAGCCATACAAATACAGGGTATTACAGCCATTCCCAATGATAAATTATTTTCATCTAGCGCAAAAAATCATGTTCTTTTGCGCTATTTTTAACCTCAGCTCTTGCTCACAAGCTTCTCGACAATGGCAATACCACCCAGTCTTGACTGACTCTCCTCGTTTTAATTTTGGAAGGTTATTTTTACCCGCAAATTCAGATCCTGCACGGCTCACAATGGAAATCGTGAAAGGAAGATCGGGGATTCGACTCTATTTAAATATCCTTTTTTTACAGGCCCCACCTTGTAAAGAAGACCCCACCCTTACAAAAGTTGACCTCTTTTTTGAAAATAAAATCATTTCCCTTTATCCTCAAATTCTTCAAGGGGGGCAAAAGTTACTTTTTTCCTCTAATGACACAAATTTCATCATTCAGACTTTATTAGATAATTTACCTTTTACAATTAAATTTGGAAGACATGAACTTTATATTCCCTTAGAAAATTTTTCTAAAAGTTATAATAAATTGATGTCCCTTACTGTTGAGACCTATCCTCCTACTTACTAGAAAAGATAATTTTTCAGAAAATTTAGAGTTTTTAAAGCCTATCTAATTAATCATCCTTTATTTTATGCTGAAGAATCGTTAAATAAAAAGATTGCTAAAATTTATTTTTTAATAGATAAAAGATCCGTAAAAACCTGAACAATAAAAAGACAAATTTATCAGTAGATCTTCTTTTTAGCCGCTTTTAGCAATACAATTTAAAAAAGATCTAAATGCTGGATGGTAAAAGTTTTTTAGTTGGAATTATTATAAATTTGAGTTTTAGATTTACTTTCTTGAAACCCAACGTCTCGGTAATTTATAAAAATTTGTTCAAAAAAATATGAATTTCTATTTTCAAGGACTAATTTTTTCATATATCAATGCGAATGATTCAAGAAGAATGATCCAAAATCTAGTTTATAAGCAGATTTCTGCCTTGATCATTTAATGACCCATTAACTCTAACCATTCAAGTTTTTATGAATTTGCCTATTTGTTTTGACTGGTAGGAAATATCTCAAATAAAAATGAAAAAAATGCCTTGTCATTTAAAGGGATGGATTATGCAAGTAGCTCGAAAATTTGTCACGTTAACTCTCTTTTTTGTCTTAGTGACACATTCCATATACGGACAGTCTCGTTATAACCAAGAATATGAATATGATGATGGCTGTGATTCAGCTTATGCACAAAGTAGCCGTACGGCTCATTGGTCTGCTTATGTACCCATCGTAGCACTTATTGCAGCCGGCATTATTTGGTCTATTGCTGATAAAGATCATAAAAGTTATAGCAGCCATGCCAGTTCAAGTAGTCAAGATGGTTTAGGACCACTAGACAGCAGTAGTTATAACTATTCTGGTTATTCGCTTGGAAGTGGCTACAGCCATTAGAATAATGGAAATTGTTGTTTTTGCTAAAAAAATGACAATTGATAAAAAAATTATTGCGATAATTTTATCTTTAGGTCATAACAGTGAAATGTAAAGCTTTAGAGACACCTCATTCGTTGTGAATGTACCAATTTTACACTGATGTTTTTCAGTCTCGGACGTGACACGTATCAAAAAGGAATAAAAACATGAAAAAATTATTGATGTTGACAACCGCAATGGCTATGTTAGTAGGTCAAGTGCAGGGTCAAGAATACTATGATGAAACTCAAGCATACGATGACAGCAATAGAGCATCTACAATGTCTGCTCTTCTTCCTATCGGTGCTTTAGTTGTTGCTGCAATCATCATTGCTACAACGGATCGCCACCACCATCATCACCGTGACAGTTCATGCGGCTCAAGCTCACACGCTCACGCTCATTTTAGCTCATCGTCTCTATAATGCTAAATATTCAATAGAGGGAAAGTGCCCCTCTATTGAATATTATCTCTTTCCTTCCCAGCTCATCTTTAGTTCAAACAATAAATTTTCAATCGATTCAAAATATTGTTCTATAAAAAGAAATTTATTGCGATATTGGCCATCTATATCCTTAATTTGTATATTAAATAGAAACTGTCCAAATAGATATCGATATTCTAAAAGCTGCTGTTTTAAGCGATCAATAGTTTCATCAAGGAATGGATTTAGCGATTTTTCTTTCTCTGTTCGTTGAACAATCGCTAAAAAATCTTGCAAATAAGTTTTTATATCATTGTTATCTAACTCCACCTCATAGGTATGAACATAGAATTCCCCTTTTTTCATCCAACCTTCAACTCGATCTATCAATAATTGAAATCGCTCTACTCGAAAGGCGTGGACTGGATCATGAGTAAACTCGCTTAAACCTTTATGCTGCCAATAAATTTCATGAAAAGCTGGAAAGCCATGTAAAACGTGATATTTCCAATCTTCACGCATCGCTTTAGCAAGGATGCCATCAAAATAACTGATGATTTCAAGGTGATCGCTTCCAATTTCATCACAAAGTTGCAATTGACCAATTAATTGCAAAGCTCGATTTTGCATCATAGAGCGAGAAATTAAAGGCTGCTCCATTTCATGTAAAAGCTTTTCAATTACCTCATGTGCTTTATTTTCCAATTGTTGTAGAGTCAGCTTATCGCGCTCAAATGCTTTAAAAAACTTTTCATATCCTTTATTTAGCTCATCTAAAAAATACATTAAATGCATAAGCTTTTTAGCTCTTATAGGCTCAGGACTAACAATCCATTCAGAAAATCCCCATCGAGAACCCACATATGGATCAGGATCCGTTTTAAGAAGAAAAGTTCGGTAATGTCCTATTGTTTCTAATAATTGTTGAATTTCATATTGATAGTGATAAACAGAATTTTTCAATTCCTCCGATTTCTCTTTAACAGAATCCTCATCTTTATCTAATTTTTTCCAAGCTAAACTACTATCAAAAAAAGCTTTTTTAAGGATTTTGTGATATTTTTTTAAAACATTTTCTATAGTGTCGAAATTGGCAATGTTTTTTAAAGATCGAATTGTTTCCTGGCTAAGTAAATCTTTTGGTTTGGAATTTTGCTCTAGTGTTTTTAACAATCGAAATACATCCACATACAAATTCTGCTCCGCAATACCTAATTGAGCAAATGCTTGAAATGTTTTCATTTTTTCTAAGTCAAATTCAATCTTGATACTAATTTGCATGTAGTTTTGATAGCATGTTTCAAAACCTTGATACTCTTTTTTTAAAAAAATTTCACTTTGATTTAAATTTTTAGCGATCTGGGGATCAACAAAAGATTGCCAACCTAACATCCAATGATTGAATAAAGTTAACTTTGCATTACTATATTGAAAATATTCTTTTAGAGGCTTTTCTAAGCGGCGAACTGCCCAAGCGAGATCTTCGATATAATGAATAAGGATATTTTTGATCGCATAAACAGCTTTAAAAATTGAATGATGCCATCGATCTACCCTGACTTGTTTAATTTGTTGAAAGAGTTCAACAACGCATCCTTCTAAAACCTCTGTAAATTCCCATAAAGCATGATTAATATGTTGACGAAATTTACGATCTTGATCTTGATAAACTCGTTGAGTGTCGTTTTTAACAAACGTTCTCACTTTTTTTGTAATTCCTTCTACCGCATCTGAAAGTTTAAGAATTCCTCCTTCTTGGGATAAAATAGGACTAAAAATTTCAAGATTAGTGGATGGAATAGCATTAAGAATTTGATAAGCTAGCCTTGTTTCCTTTTGATGTAAATACAGTTCTAATTGGTCAACTATCTTTTGATCTAAATCATTTAAACTATAAAAATCAAGAGAACGCCAAGCCATAAATTCTCCTAATGCACGATTTTGAATTTTTCAACCCTTGTATAAGCAAATTCCGCGAAGTATTCCCAAGAAATGCCCATTTATCTTTATTTTACCAAATTAGGTGATTTTCTAAAAAAACTTGACATAAACTTGAATTATTACATAAATATTTCATTATTAAATAATTAAAAAATTTAGTTAAAAAATGGAAAGCTATTGCTTAGACCATTTAAACCTGATAAGATAAATAAAAATCAGTAAGGTCTTAATTTTTATGCAAAAAGGACATCTTCTTCAATTTTGTTGCCAGACATGTCAACATCTCATTCAATTTTCGGTATTTGAATTAGAAAAGGCAGAACAAGGGAGAATCCCTTGTCATGAATGTGGAATAATTTATGACTTCAGTGATGAATCTTTGTTAAGGCAACTACGTAAGTTTGAAAAACTTTGTCGCCAAATACATCTTTCTGAAGAAATTTTATCTAACACTTCAGTCGGTATTTACCTCAATGATCGAGAAATCAAAATTCCTTATAAATTACTCCTAACTCGTTTGAATTCTACTTTGGATTTAACCGTGGGGGATCGCCCTTTAACGATTACATTTCGAATTGAACCAACTTTAGAAATGCCCTCTTTAGACACTTTTTCAAAAACACATTAAAGCTCAGGAAGGAGATCTTCATGGAAAAAAATAAATTAGATCAACTTAAAAGCATGACAACTATCGTCATCGATACAGGTGACATTGAAGCTATCAAGGAATACAGTCCAACTGACGCTACAACAAACCCATCACTGATCTTATCTGCTGTAGAAAAACCTGCCTACAAACCTTTGATGGAAGAAGCTTACCACTACAGCCAAAAAGCTAAATCTTCCGGGGAGCAAATTTCTTTATTCTTAGATAAATTATTTGTTAATGTCGGTTGTGAAATTTTAAAACTGATTCCAGGTCGTGTTTCAACAGAAGTGGATGCTCGTCTTTCTTTTGATGTAGAAGGAAGTATTCAAAAAGCACAATCTCTTATCGCCCTTTATAAAGAAATGGGCATAGAAAAAGAACGGATTCTTATTAAGCTGGCTTCCACGTGGGAAGGTGGCCTTGCGGCTAAACAATTAGAAAAAATGGGCATCCACTGCAACATGACACTTCTTTTTAGTATGCCACAAGCAATCCATTGTGCAGAAGCACAAGCCACTTTAATTTCCCCTTTTGTTGGACGCATTCTTGACTGGTATAAAAAACACGATAATGTTCCAGGTTATGCTCCTGCAGAAGATCCTGGTGTTAAATCTGTAACAACTATTTATCACTATTTCAAAAAATTTGGCTATAAAACGCAAATTATGGGAGCCAGCTTTCGTAATAAAGAAGAAATCTTAGAACTCGCTGGCTGTGATTTATTAACTATCTCACCTCACTTTTTACAAGAACTTCATGATGCAAGCGGAAATGTTGAACAAAAACTCGATGCAGCTAAATCTAAACAATTGAATATTGAACCTATCAAAATGAACGAAAAAGCATTTCGGCTCGCCCTTAATGATGATGCTATGGCTACTGAAAAACTTTCTGAAGGAATTCGTAATTTTGCTAAAGATGCGCAGAAGTTAGAAAAAATGCTTCGAACTACATACAAAATTGGTTAAAGAACTTTTTATGTCATCGTTAAGTATGTTTTACAAAATTTTACTTGACGATGCTTCTTACCTTACTTCATTCAATAAAAAAATCTTATTTATTACGAATACCCCTCAAGACAACTACAAGTAGGCTCTATTTTTTCTCTTTTCATATAAAAAGAGAAATCCGCATAAAAATTTATCTTACTATGATTCATGTTTGTAGCTTTTTCTAAAAAGACAAAAATCTTATTTTTAATTTATCTCATTTAATTTCAACTTTAATCTTTTAGCCGCGGAGACAAATCGATCTAATCTCGAACGATGACTAGAGCGATTTCGAATGATCAAAGGAGGCGTTAAAAGTAAGTTTGTTAACTTTTCATTATTTTCGATTAATTCGTTATATAGCATCCATAACACCATTAATGAGGGGCCACGATCCATTCCCTGCTTGCAAGTGATATTCATCGATGAAGGTTTCCACTTCTCTTGAAGAAAATTTAAAATAGCAAGATAGGTAATTTCAATAAAATCTTGCCTTTCTTGCCGATTCAAAAGATGGACGTTTTTAAATATGACAAAATGGACATGGTTTAAAATTTCCTGCAATGTTTCTTTCCAATTCCCAGGCTCTAAATGTTTTGACCAAAAATAATGGCTTTCGATTCCACACATTTTATTTAAAAAAATCTCTTTAAACTCTTCACTATCGAAAATTTCAGGATAATCAGATGCATATTGCCAATAAAAAGAGGAATTTTTATCAAGCGTGATGACTGATAAATTTTCTCTCCTATCTTCTAACCTCTCCAATGCTCTCGTCAAAGCTCCTTCTCTTCCTTTTCTTTTCATCAAATTCACATAGAAGTGATGAGGTTGATTTTGTAAAAAAAATAAGAATTCTGGTGAAATTTGAGGTATTGACCAAAAACCGCGTGATTGACAAATCGGTTGTCCTAGGCGAATTAACCTTGTCTCTTTAACCAAAGTAATAAAGGCAGGAAGATTTCCTTGGAGAAATTGATCTTCAAAAGGTGCTTCGTGCTGAATACTGCAAAATTGGGGATGTTTATGCAATTTTTTTTGAGTTTCTACTAAATAAGAATAAAGATCGCGTTGAGGAGGATTAATAAAATGATAAAGAAACGCTTCCATTTCTGATTGTAAATTAACATGTAAAAATAACCAATTGACAAAGTCTTCGAAAAATTTTTTAGAATTTTGTTCCTCTTCCCTGTCATGCCCAGAAAATTGGGCTAATTGCCTAATTATCCTTAGAAATAATTCATGAGAAGATCGAAGTTCCTCCGCTTTTTCAAAAGTTTTTTCAATCTCTTCCAAAAGTGATCGGATAGCTGTATTGTAGTTTGTTGCTGTTGCTTGTTGAACACGCTTATATAAAGGATGAGTTAGAACGTAATGTCTTAATTTGATTTTATATTGTTTATAGATAGAAGACTCAAAAACATTTTTAGATTCTTCTATGAATTTCGCTGGCAAATTGTACCAACCAATGAAAATGAAGCAGACAAATGTTAATCCGATCAATACTTTCTTCAGAATCATTATTCTACGCTACCTGCCGATTGAGAAAATGTGAATTTTCGATCTAAAATCACTGATAGTTTTTTTTCTAGGTGATCTATCAACTCTCGAGAGTATTGAGGATACTTAGAAGAAAACCATTTCTGAAGTTTTGAAGCTACTTTAACAATATTTTTTTGATAAAATTCTGGCTGTTTCATCCGCTCATCGACGATCAATTTCCCAACATCTAAGTGAAAAACTTTATTTTCTCGGCAACCGATGTTATGCATAATTCCATAATCTAAATCATAAATTCCTTTTTGATATTCAGAAAGATATAGACCTAAAACTTGGTCGACGCGTTGCTTTGCGATTGTTAAGTTACCTTGATTAAGAAGATAAGTTAAATCTTGGCTTAACATTTCACCTTTTTCTTGAAGAATGTAAGAAACAGTTTCTAAATTTACTTTTCTTTTTTGATTGCCTTTATCGACTAAAGTAATCCATTTAGAGAGGTTTGAGGGGTTGAGTTGAATGAATATTAACCCACTCTCTCGTTTAAGAAAATCGTAAGCTAGTTTATGTCCCTTCAAAACCCTCATCAATTTTTGCTTTTTTTTAGCAATATGTTTATCTCTATAATTTTTGAATGGATAGGAGTTGGGAAGTTTTTTTACTAAATAACTTGGCTTGAAGCGTTTAAATTTAAAAAATTTCAATACATATTTTTGATCTTCGCTAGAGAAAACATAAGATTGCCCACCTTCGCCTAAGTAAGAGAAAGATTGTTCTAGAATTTTATCAATCTTAGCAAGTTCTTTAGGAAACGCTGTGATTTCCCATTTAAATTCATAACGAGCATGTGAAGTGAGATTCCTGGAATCTAGTTCATCTTCTAAAATTAGAAAATAACTGATTAATCCTATAGAAGCAAAGGCTAGAATCCCCCAACCTAAGTTTTTAAATCTAAAAAATTTCATTTTATACCTTAAATCCAATAGAAATGATTCAAATTAAGGCCAAAGTCTATCAAACTGTTTTTCTTATATTTTTCTCAAAATGACTGCTGGATAAAAAAATGAAATTATTCAGCAATTAATGTTAAAATAATAATTATTAGGGTGTTTTTTGACAAATTAGAAGATGGATAAGTTTGATAAAAAGGGAAAAATGGAGGAGTTTTTTAACTTACGCAGAACGAAAGCTCATCCAACTAAAGGAAAATCTATTTTATATTTTTACAAACAATAAAATTAATAGCACTACCCTTAAAAAGGTTAAAAGAAATTTAGTTAATTCCCTTCTATAAATGAACTGAGAAAATAAATTTTAAGGATCAATATCCCACTTAGTTTAAACTTTTGCCTGCTTTTGAACTCTTTGCTAAACTCCTAATAAATTCATTCATTCATCGGCATAACAGAAACAGCACCAAACGCGTCGTCGTCGGATGCAACAATTACATCAGGCATACCGTTTGATGGAGTACCTAATGTAGAAGTTTCAGATGAGGAAGCTGTGGGTACTGAGGAATTTTCAAGTCTATCAGCATAAGGCGTTTCTTCTTTTTTCATCAAATGCCCTAATTGTTTTTGAACAAATAATAATTGATTGTTCATTTTGATTTCTTGATCAACTTTGTGTAATAATGCATCCATTTGTTGTTCTTGTTTTGCAATAATGCTTTCATCCACATCAGGTTGATTTCGCAAATTGACTTTAACCTGTTGGAGTTCTATTTGTTTAGATTGCAGCTTTCTTTGAATATTTTGGAAACTGTCGAGTTGCCTAAATAATGCTTTAAATTCTTCAAAAAACAGATTTCTCTGTTGATTGTAATAAATTTCTGCTTCTGACGTATCCAATCCTTTATCTTTCAATTGAATAAGAGCTTGTTTACTGAATAAGTAATTAATCACAACTACTGGTAATTCAAGACCGCTCAAATCAGCTTCCCCCTTTTTCAATTCCTCAAGTAAAGTCTCAAACTTCTTTTTGTCTTGTGCTATCATCCCTTGCACTAATTCATGTTGTTCAATTTCTTTTTGAAGACTATTTATTCTAACTTCAAATGAATTCATTTCGTTCTGTTGTATTTTAATATAAGCGTTTACACCACCTTTCATTTTTTTTATTACTTCTATAGAAGTCAAATTGGCCACTGACACGTTAGCATTTAATAACCGACTTTCTTTGGATACTTCCGCCTTTTCTCGTTTAGCTCGTTTTAACGCGATTGTTCCATCTTCTCCTATTTCTCTTGTATATTTTTTCTTGAGGGATTGAGTTACATCAACTTCACCTGCCATGACACGTTCTACTCCAACCACTTTGTGAGATTCTGGATCGCGTGCATAAGTCAAATTAAAACTTGTGGTTTCAGTCTCTGTTTTTCCATCAATAGCTCCTTTTTGAATAGATCTTGAAACATGATAAACAGCTAAAAGTGCTTCATTTTCATTATTTGCATTAGAGAAAAACTCTCTTGTCAGCTTTAAATGCATTTTTTCAGGAGGATCAGTCTCAGTCTTTAATTCAACTACATAATCAACGCTAACTTTAAAAAGTCCTACCCCATGGTCATTGACATAACGTTCAACTTTATAATTAGGAATAACATTATTTCTTTCCGCTTCTTTAAGTTTTCCATCTAAACTTGATTTAATCTTAACAGTCGCATTCTCAAAACCAGCAACTTGTTTTGCCTTGGCAATTGCATCCGTTAACATCCGCTGAGGGGGAACATTAATATTTGTATTAACCCCCATATCTTCGATTTTATATGTTTCCCCTGCCTGCAAGGGAGCTGTTTGGGTAAACTCTAATTCGATATCACTTTCAACATCAGATTCAATCACTATATCAGAGTTATCAGCTCCAATCGTCCTAGAAGCATCTTCTAAATCTTGAATAGGGTCATCATCATCTACCAACGAAGAAGAGGTATCTGGCAAGTTGCCATCAATGATTCCATCTTGTGGAGTAACAAGTGGGGTAACAGCTTGATTAATTCTTGTAACCATACCCTGATCTATGGGAGCTAATGTCACACTGAAATCGCTTATTTCAAATGAGGTATCGGGTAGCCCTTGTATTTTTGGTGTCGCAACCAACGAAGTCGTTGAATCATCACCTGTCAAATCTGAAGTTCTATGTCCCCCTATTTTTCCCCCTTTGTAAACCTCTGAAGAGGGTGGCGAATTATCTGAAATAGAAGAAGTATTTCGAGAAGGAGGCTGCCAATTGGAAACAATCATATATGAACCTATTTATTCATTTCTAATTTTTATTTTATCATAATTAACTATTGGTCATCAATAAACAAGTAATAGATAAATAAAATTTAAATTTATAATAAAATAATACACAATGGGAATAAATAATGCATATTTCATGCCAAATTTGTTATTAATTTTTCTAGATGAAATTCAGAAACCTTTCACCTATTTTTTTCTTTGATCGAAAACGTATTTATTCAAAAATAAACAACTTTTAAATAAATATGTTGTTTTAAAAACTATAAGCATGCAGCAAAAACGTTAAGTCAGTATAATATTTGCTTTATTCGAAAGAAAGGACATGTATGAATCTTCTTATTATTGGCGTAGGATATGTAGGACTGGTGACGGCCACTTGTTTTTCCGAAATGGGTTATTATGTCACTTGTTTGGATATTAATAAGGAAAAAATTGAACAATTGAAACTAGGCATGATCCCTATTTATGAACCTGGGTTGGACGAAATGGTAAAACGCAACATAAAATCTAAACGTTTGACTTTTACAACCAATTACTCCTCTTCAGTCCCTCTCGCTAATATTTGCTTTATTGCTGTTGATACACCTACAACGCCACAAGGAGGAGCTGATACTTCTCAAGTCGAATGTGTTGCAAAAACGCTGGGAGAGTTTATTAATCATTATTGTATTATTGTAACGAAATCTACAGTTCCTGTTGGAACAACGCATCGAGTTTCTGCTATCATTCAAAATGCTTTAGAAAACAGAAATTGTCATGTGGAGTTTGATGTCGTTTCTAACCCTGAATTTTTAAAAGAAGGAAATGCCGTTCAAGATTTTATGAAACCTGACCGAATCATTGTAGGATCGGATCACGCTCGTTCAGCCAAAATCATGCGTGAGTTATATTCTCCTTTTATGCTTAATCATGAACGCTTACTGGAAATGGATATCTTATCGGCAGAACTAGCAAAATATGCGGCTAATGCTATGTTAGCGACACGTATTTCCTTTATGAATGAAATGGCAAGGTTATGTGAAAATGTGGGGGCGAATATTGGGTGGGTTCGTAAGGCAATGGGAGCTGACGATCGAATTGGACATAAGTTTTTATATCCTGGTGCAGGTTATGGTGGATCATGCCTGCCAAAAGATGTAAAAGCTCTAATTACTCAAGCGAAAGAATTGGGCCATCCTCTTTCTTTATTAACGGCAGTGGATGAGATTAACCAACACCAAAAACATATCATAGGACAAAAAGTTAAAAATTACTTTGCTGATCATGGAGGACTTAAAGGAAAAACCTTCGGAATTTTAGGCCTTTCATTCAAACCCGATACAGATGACATGCGAGAAGCTTCCTCTTTAACTTTAATTAAAGATCTCATTGCAGAAGAAGCTCTATTAAAAGTTTATGATCCAATCGCTATTCCGAAAGCTCAACAAATACTTTCAGCTCATACTTGCATTACATGGTGCCAAACAGAACTCGAAGTAGCTGATCAAGCAGACGGCCTAATTTTAATGACAGAGTGGAAGCAGTTTCGATTCCTCGATTTTCCACTACTTTTAAAACGCATGAAAGGAAAAGCTTTTTTTGATGGACGTAATCAATATCATCCGGAGGAAATGGCACGTAAGGGTTTCGATTATTTTAGTATTGGACGATCTGCAGCGTACGCAGAAGATCTCTCACTTCAAGTTGGAAATATAGGTGGCGATGTATGATGGATGTTGCCAATTATTTACAAACACAAAGTCAGCTTATTGAAAAACGCCTGGATCAACTCGTCTCCAAACGTCACGGCCCTCACCAAAATTTAATTGAAGCTGCTCGTTATGCTCTTTTAAGTGGCGGAAAAAGGCTACGTCCAATTTTAGCTTTGACAACTGTTCAGACACTTCATGGAGATATTCAAGAAGCTTTAACTCCTGCTTGCACATTAGAACTTATCCATACTTATTCTCTTATTCATGATGACTTACCTTGCATGGATAATGATGATTATCGAAGAGGAAAACTGACTGTTCATCGCCAATATTCAGAAGGCCACGCCGTTTTAACAGGAGACTTTCTTTTAACATACGCATTTGAACTTTTAGCGACCGATAAATATTTGACATCAGAAAAAAAAGTTAAACTTATTACTATTTTATCCAGACAAAGCGGATACGATGGAATGATTGGCGGGCAAGCCTTGGATTTAGCCAGCGAGGGACAAAAAATTAATCTTGAAACCCTTCGATTACTTCATCGTAATAAAACAGCTGCTTTGATTACAGCATCTGTTGAATTCGGAGGAATTTTAGCAAATGCAACAGAAGAACAGCTCGCTCATATCCGGGAGTTTGGTGAAAATATTGGGCTGGCTTTTCAAATCACTGATGATATCCTTGATATCACATCAAGCGAAGCCAAACATGGACGAAAAATTGGGTCTGACATCTTAAAAGATAAATCGACTTATGTATCCTTACTTGGAATAGAACAAGCCAAAGCATACGCTTTAAATTTTTATCAAAAGGCCATTAATGCTTTAAAACTCCTTCCCTATGATAATTCTTTTCTAATACATTTAGCTGACTTTATTATTCATCGTCATTATTGACTGATTTTAATCAAGTTTTTAAGTGATTTGGTATTTTTTCTGAATTTTTATAAATTGACGATTATTTTAAAATTGATACTATTATAGACCAATGAAAAATAATTATTATAGCCCTTGGTGGTTGCGAATAGGTAGTTTTTTTAGATAAATAGTATAAGGAAAATGCTTTTATGAATTCGGTAAGCTCTGCGCACTCCTATCAAATTAGACATTATCCATTTAAAAGAATTTTTGATATTACCTTTAGTATTTTTTGCTTACTACTAGGAGTGCCTATTTTTTTAACCATTGCTTTGGCTGTTTGGCTAACATCTCCTGGGAAAATCATTTATTTTCACGAGAGAATTGGCCGCGGAGGGAAGTCTTTCCGATGTTATAAATTTCGCACCATGTATCAGGACGCAGACCAGCGATTAAAAGACATTTTAAATGAAAATTCTCATCTTAAGAAAGAATGGGACAACTGCTTTAAATTAAAAAACGATCCTCGAATTACTTCTATAGGAAATTTTTTAAGAAAAACATCTCTTGATGAACTTCCTCAATTTTGGAATGTGCTAAAAGGAGATTTGAGCGTCGTAGGTCCTCGTCCAATCGTGCAAGCCGAAGTGGATAAATATTTAGGTTTAAAAGCTTATAAAATTTTATCGATTAGACCCGGATTAACAGGCCCCTGGCAAGTCTCCGGTAGAAGTGATATTAATTGTTATCAAAAACGAATTTTATTAGATGAGTATTACGTAGACCACCGCTCGATGGTTTTAGATCTAAAGTTGATTGCCAAAACCATCCCTACCATGTTATTCTCTAAAGGTGCTTATTAATTTGATCTTTGTTTTTTTTTACTCAAAAATACTTGCTACTAAGCGTTATTAACTTTAGTCTCTATATTTAGCTTTTTATAAAAACAATCATGGGTCGTCTAAGTTTATTATTTTTTTACACATTGAGCCTAACACTTATTTTACCTATTTTATTACCGCACCTTCCCCTCTTATATTTCGCTCCATTTCTAGTTATAGCCATCTATAAAAGAGAAAAGATCGATTGTTTATGGCTCGCTTTTCTTTGTGGTTTATTTGTAGATTTACTCTCTTTTCAAATGAGATTAGGATTTTACGCCTTAAATTATGTGTTAACCATCGAACTCTTATACTATTTTAAACGTCATTTTTTTGAAGATGGATTATATACCGTATCCATTTTGACAAGCTTGTTTAGTATTTTATTTGTTGTCATCCATGTCACATTGTTTTTTATGTTTGGCCATGGGCTCAAGTTAACGGGTGCTTGGGTAAAAAACGATTTAATTTGGATGCCGATTTGTGATGGCATTTATGCTCTCTTGGTTTTTAGCTTACCCTCTCTTTTTTTACCCAAAAGACAGGTTTTTAGAAGAAATAAAGTGATTTTACAAAGAGAGAACAAATGATAAAAAAAGTTCTGCCTCTCGCTGAACAGCTACGGCCTAAAAACTTAAATGATATTGTCGGACAGGACCACATTTTAGGAGAAAACGGGTTAATCACTAAAACGATTGAATCTCAAATACCCTTATCGGTTATTTTATGGGGGCCGCCAGGCTGCGGTAAAACCTCTATTGCTCGCCTTTATGCGCAAGCATTCAATATGCAATTTATTTCGATGAGCGCGATATTTAGCGGTGTGGCGGATTTAAAAAAAACGATTAAAGAAGCACAAAACCAGCCTCTTTTTCACAAAGGAACTCTTTTATTCGTTGATGAGATACATCGGTTTAATAAATCTCAACAAGATGCTTTTCTTCCTTTTGTTGAAAATGGAACGATTATTTTAATTGGAGCTACCACTGAAAATCCTTCTTTTTATTTAAATGGAGCTTTATTGTCTCGGCTCCGAGTCTTGCCGATTTATCCCTTAGATGGATTTAGTCTCGAGCAACTTTTAGAACGCTATGAAAAACAATTCGCACCATTGCCTCTAACCGCAGAAGCTCGTCATTGGTTAATTACTTGCGCGCAAGGCGATGGTCGTTACCTATATAACTTAATAGAAAATTTAAGGTATGCCTCAAAGCAAATTTTAGATATCCCTTTACTTGAAAAAATTTTGCAAAAACGCTCTCCCCTTTTTGATAAAAGTGGAGATCAACATTATAATCTCATTTCAGCATTGCATAAGTCTGTGAGGGGATCTGATCCAAATGCAGCTATTTATTGGTTCACGAGAATGTTAGAAGGTGGTGAAGAACCTCTTTTTTTAGCCAGACGTTTGATTCGCATGGCAGTTGAGGATATTGGATTGAGTGACCCGCAAGCCCTTCCCTTAGCAATTGCAGCAAAAGATGCTTATGAAATGTTAGGTTCTCCTGAAGGAGAACTTGCCCTCGCAGAAGTCGTCATTTACCTTGCTTTGGCTCCCAAAAGTAATGCAGTCTATCGCGCTTTTGGAATGGCAAAAGAAAGCGCTTCTAAAACAAGCTATTTAAACCCTCCCTTAACAATTCTCAACGCGCCAACTAAAATGATGAAAAACTTAGGTTATGGAAAAGACTATCAATATGATCCTGATTTACCAGAAGCATTTTCCGGACAAAATTATTTTCCTGATAGCTTAGAAAAGCAACATTTCTATGAGCCTGTCGAAAGAGGGTTCGAACGCGAGCTTAAAAAACGATTAGAATATTTTGAACAATTGCGACTTAAAAAGAAGTTATGAAGGTGGAGAAGTTTCATGTTCCAAAACCTTTTTGGCAGAAGATTGTTCTTTGCGAATGCAATCTATAAACATTTTACTTTTAGCTAACTGCATCTTATCTAAAAGAATTTGAATTTGATTTCCATCAGTAATGCCGTGATTTTTTAAAACTTTCGCAAAAATCTCATAAAGAGTTTCTCGATAAATTTTAATAGCAACATCCCGTTGACTAAGATCTTTAAAAGGATTCGGATCTAGTTTAGAAGCTTTTTCAGCCACAATTTTCTCTAATTCTTGCCCTTTTTGAGCCAGCTCTTCTGCAATTGCCCTAGCTTGCTGCTCCTCAATATTAGATTTAAGTAAAATTTTTCTGACAAGGATCTGAGGAAAATAAGCCATCAACTCCTGCTTAGTACATACTGGTGACTCGACATCTAAATCCGCATGCTCGGTAGCACCAATGAGCTGAAAGCAACTTAACGCAATTGTACAGTAGACATACGAAATAATTTGCTTCATGTTAACTCTCCTTACATTCAATCTTTAGAATTTCATTGATAGGTGCCTTATTTAAAGCGCTTTCGTTGATGCTCGCTTGTCTTATTTGTATCAGGTGGCTTATTTTTTCCCATTGTGGTTTTTTTACATTAAATTGACTAGAAAATTACAACATTCAATATAAAATTTTGGAATTCAAACAAATTTATGAAGAATTTCTAGAAAATTTTGAATATCTATAATCTCTAAATGACTCAATTATTTTAAGCAAGTAAAACAAAAATTTTAATTATTTTTTCACGAAATAAATAAAGCATTAAAATTTAACTTCGACTCTTTTGAGGTTAATAAAAACTTGCTATAATAATCTACTTGAAATGAAATGAGGAAATGAAATGATTATTGATGGAAAGCGAATAGCAGAAGAAATTCAACTGGAAATCAAAGAACTCATCCAACAATCTCTCTGTCGCCCTCCTTGCTTAGCTGTTTTAATTGTGGGTAGCCATCCTGCCTCTCAAATCTATGTCAATCGTAAAACTGCAGCTTGTAAAGCGGTTGGTATTGCTTCTATTAAGTGTGAATTACCTTTCACGATTTCTGAAGAAGAATTAATTCGAGAAGTCGAAAAGCTCAACATTGATCCCCAAATTGATGGAATTCTTGTTCAGCTTCCTCTACCTCCTCACATCAACTCTAATCGGGTTAATTACCATATTGATCCTCAAAAAGATGTCGATGGTTTTCATCCTCTCAATGTTGGAAAAATGCTGATTGGCGAATTAGATGGTTTTTTACCCTGCACTCCTTTCGGCATTAAAATATTGTTAGAACGCACTGGCATTGAAGTTTGTGGGAAACATGTTCTGATTATTGGACGAAGCAATATTGTGGGTAAACCAATGGCAGCTTTGTTAATGCAATCATATCCTGGAGGAAATGCAACCGTTACAGTAGCTCATCGATATACCAAAAATCTCAAAGAACTCTGTTTACAAGCGGACCTTATTATCGTAGCCATAGGCCAACCTAAATTGATTACAGCAGATATGGTCAAAGAGGGGGTCATTATTGTCGATGTAGGTATCAATAAAATTCATGATTCTTCCCAAAAAAATGGTTACCAAATTGTAGGAGATGTCGATTTTGTTAATGTAGCTCCCAAGTGTGCTTTTATCACACCTGTACCCGGAGGTGTAGGACCAATGACAATCGCTATGCTTTTATATAATACTCTATTAAGCTATTCGAAATCGCAGAATTTAAACTTGTGAATACAATCCATTTATTTAATTATATTCGCTCTTTGCAAACTTTTACTGCCAAATTTCGCTCTTTATTTATGCTTATTTGGATGAGTTTTAGTTTTCTTTTGATGGAAGGTTGTCAAACTTCTCAATCTGAAGTTGTAACCACTTTTCAAGATGTCGTCATGACAGTACAATACCGTATCCTAGTGGGGAATTCCATCTCAGAGATAGACAAAATTCGTATTCAAACGATCATCGATTCGACATTTGAAGAAATTGATACCATCTACAATAAATGGAATCCCCAATCTGAAATTTCTCGGTTGAATTCTTTAAAAGCCTATCAAACAATTCCCCTTTCTCCTCAATTATTTCAATTATTTAAACAAATTGATGCACTGGTAATTTTATCCGAAGGGCTTTTTGATCCAACGATAGAGCCGTTGCAAAAACTTTGGAAGGAAAAACTACACTCTCAACAGCTTCCCTCTCCAGATGAAATAGCTCTCATTAAACCCTCTATTGGGTGGGATAAGATTCATTTTGAAAAAGGACTCTTTTTTAAAGAAAATTCTTTGACAGAACTTGACCTAGGAGGAATTGCTAAAGGTTTTGCTATCGATTTGTTAATTTCTCGCTTAAATGAAGCTGGATTTCCCAATCTTTATGTAGAATGGGGAGGAGACATTCGGACATCAGGCCGCCATCCTGCAAAAAGGCCCTGGAATATTTATATCAGTCATTTCGATAGTACCGACCCTAAAGATGCGATTGCCTTTTTATCCCTCAATAATCAAGCAATTGCCACGAGCGGAGATTATTTCCAATACTGGACAGTCATAAGTAACAACGAATTACAAACTTACTGTCATATTTTTAATCCTTTAACACTCTCCCCATTAAAAATTCGTACAGGGTCTATTGCTAGCGCCAGTTTAGTTGCAAACGATTGTTTAACTGCAGATGCACTCGCAAAAGTCATGATGTTATTTGATTCTAAAGAAGAAGCAGAACAATGGGTAAAAAAAATGCAATCGCAAATTCCTTCCTTAGCTTATTGGATGTTAATTCGAGCCTCTTTTAATCCCGAATAAAATCTTTAAATTCTGGGTAACGATGTATGTTAAAAAAGAATTATAAACTTCAATTTTCAAAAGCCATTTTCAACTTTTCAGTAAAAACATTGAGTAGAGAGAAGCTCTAAGTTACAGGCTCAACAAAGTCTGTAATTATTTATTCTTTGAAAGTTATGGTTAAGCCATACTCGCAGTTTAAGTAACAATTTTTCGTCGATTTAGATTAACTAGAGTGACGATGACTTAAAACTTCTAAAAGGGATTCATAACCTTTAGTAAATTGCTGGCGAAAAACACGTTGATCTGCATAAATATGAGAACGTAATTTTTTTGCATACACTTCAAAAGGTTCCCATTCTGATTCTGATTGATGAGATTCTTCTAAACTATCTAAAATAAACTCTGCCAATTGATCAATTTCGTCGTATTGCCTCTTGGAAGAAACAGGTTTTTGATTATCGTGATTTGGATGGTTCATTTTTGTTCTCATTTATTTCATTTAAGCTATTTAAAAACAGAAATAAAGCCTCTTGCCTTACTTCACTTTTCTCTTAAGATCGCATTCTTTCCAAATATTTATGCAATCTTAATATTAGTCTCCCCTATTTCAAAAAAAATTTTTTGCTTAATTTTATTATTATTTCATCTATAAATTAAAAACAAAATTCAATGCAATTATTTTTTTTATTTATTTTTAAACCTTTATAATTTGATTAAAAATCCTTAATAGCGATAAAGTATACGTAACATGCAATTTATTTTTTGTTCCATCTTTTCAAATCAATAATTTCAATCAATAATCTTGTGATTCATGGGAATGAAATTTTTAAACATCCCCCGAAACTTCAGTAATTTTTTGTTAAAATAGGTGTGCCAATGAATATGCCTCCAATAGGGCGTAAAACTAAAATTGTGTTAAGTGATTATCCTTACAAAAGAGATATCGAAAATCGTTTATTACTTTCACATTTAAGTATTCTAGAAGTCAAAATCTTGCAAGAAATTCTTCACTCTTCCCTGAAGATCTCTATTAAAGAGTTAGCAGAAGAATTAGAAATTTCTTCACCTATACTGATTTCGCACCTAGATAAACTTAGTGCAACGAAATTGTTCAAACGAAATGAGTTGACTTTAATTGTTGATAAAGAAGTGCGAAAGTATTTTGAAATTCAATTAGAAAAATTTGAAGAAGATTTTGAACCTAATCTAGAATTTTTGCAAAGCCTTCTTAATAAAGTTCCTATTCACGTTCTTCCTGTTTGGTATGCTATTCCTAGAAGTTCAGATCATATCTTTTCTTCTATTATTGAAAAATACTTTCAAACACCCAAAATGTATCGAGAATATTTAGGAGATCTTCAATTTGAAGATCCTATTTTAAAAGAAATAATGAAAGATGTTTACGAAGCGCCAGATTTTACTATAACTGCAGTCGCTCTTATTGATAAATATAAGCTCTCTAGAGAAAAATTCGAAGAGAACCTTTTACTACTCGAATACTACTTTGTGTGTTGTTTAAGATATAAAAAAGTTGGTGAATACTGGGAAGAAATTGTTACTCCTTTTCATGAATACCATGAATACCTTCTCGTTAAAGCTCAGAATACGCCAAAAGCAATCGCTGATAAGTCAACAATTCAACCTACACTTTCTACAGAATTTGGATATATCAGAGAAGTTGAAACTATTCTTTCTAATTGTAAAAGTAAAAAAGAACTACATCTTTTATCAATGAATTATTTATCTAATTCAACAGAATTTAAATCATTAATTGATAAACTCGTTTATTTTGGTTTCCTAAAAAAAATTCAAGATATGGTGGTTGCAACTGAAAAAGGAATGCTATGGTTAAAAAGACCTCCCATTGCGCAAATGACTTCACTTGCTTGGGATTGGTTAAGCGAACCTTTCGAAGCAGACGATTTATCAATTTATTGGAATCCACGTAATTTTCGTTTAATTGAAAAATATCTCAAGCTATTCAAATATCATGATTGGGTTTATTTGGAAGATTTCATTAAAAGTTTTATGGGCCCTATGGGAGATCGCGGACCTATCAATCTTGTTAACAAAGGAAAAAAATGGAAATATGCTCTTCCCGTTTACCAATCGGAAGAGCTTAATTTTATTCGGGAAGTGATTACCAAAACTCTTTTCCAACTAGGGATTGTTTCAACAGGAATACATCAAAATCAAGTCTGTTTTACTGTCACTGCATTTGGACATCAGTTTATCCACTAAAAACTAACCACAATTAACTTTTTGCGTATGTAGCTAACAAAAAATTTAATTTTGAAATTAGCACATACGTAAATTGCGCTATTAGGATGGAAGGGAAAAAGATCCTTGACACAGAGCAAGTAATCTCGTATCTTCAGTCACCAAACTTATCAGAAATAAAGAGGATTGAGATTATGAAATTTGTTATCTCCACTCAAGAACTTAACTATCTCATTAGCAAAATCCTAAATGTTGTTGCTCAAAAACCAACAATTCCTATTCTATCTAATTTTCTTATCGAAGCTTATAATGATGAATTAATTTTAACTGCTACTGACTTGACAGTGGGCATTCACTGTCACACTGAAGCTAAAATTCTCGAAGAAGGATCTACGACACTTCCAGCTAAGCGTCTTTCTCAATTAGTTCGAGAATTAACAGCAGTCAATGTAGAGATCTCTACTAATACCAATGAAATTACAACCATTATCGCTGGTAGCTCACGTTTCAAATTAAATGGCATGAGTAAAACAGACTATCCATCACTCCCCGATCTTTCTCAATCTCATACATTTGAGATGAAACAAAGTGAATTAAAAGATTTGCTTTATCGTACCTCTTTTGCTGTTTCAAAAGAAGATAATCGCTATGTGTTAACCGGTGTCTTTATACAAATTGCTAATGGAAGTATCACTTTCATTGGAACAGACGGAAAGCGATTAGCTCGAGCAAGAGGCGTCATAGTTAATGATCCCTCTTTCAGCGGGCAAGCCATTATTCCAATTAAAGCAGTAGACGAAATTCTTAAAAATTTAACAGATGAGGGAGAAGTTAAAATTTCATTAATGGCAGATAAAGTGGCTATTGAAGCCAATCAAATGCGAATTTTAACCAAGCTCCTGTCGGGTGATTATCCTGATGTCAACCGAGTGATTCCAGAAAAATCAGAAATTATTGTCACCCTTCATCGAGAAGAGTTGTCAAGCTTACTTCGACAAATTTCTCTTTTTACAGCAGACCATAATCACTCTGTTCGATTTACTTTTATTCCGGGAGAATTGAAACTAACAGCAAACACAATGGACATTGGAGAAGGTAATGTCAGCATGCCCGTCAATTATGATGGTCCGAAGCTCGAAATAGCCTTTAATCCAGGTTTTTTTATTGATATCTTAAGACATTGCAAAGGAGAAACAGTCATCATGGGACTCACAGATGCCTACAATCCTGGTATCATTACAGACAGCGCAGAATTAGCGAATTCATTAGACGCTTCTCCTCTTTTTGTAATTATGCCGATGCGCTTGTCAGAAGATTAAATAGAATTATGACCCTTCGCTCTCTGTACTTGCAACATTTTCGCAATTATGAAGAAGCTTATTTGGAATTTAGTCCTCAATTCAATTTAATTTGTGGGCCCAATGCTAAAGGTAAAACAACTCTTTTAGAAGCTATCCATTGCTTAATGATTGGGCGTTCTTTTAGAACTTCTCATTATCCTGATTTAATTCAGCAACAATTTGAATCTTTTTTCTTAGAAGCTCAATTTTACAAACATGGAATCGAGCAAACACTTAAATTTGGCTTTCATACTACAGATCGTAAAATCATTTATAACAGTACCCCTTTAGCCACACTATCAAATTTGTTAGGCCTCATTCCAGGGGTTATCATCACTCCTGATGATGTTCAATTAGTCAAAGGTTCCCCTCAGCTAAGACGTCAATTTTTAGATATTCAAATTGCACAAGTCGACCCTCTTTATGTTCACCATTTGAATCGTTATGGACGAGCTCTCAAGCAACGCAATCATCTCCTTAAAATGAAACAACAAATATCGATTGATAGCTGGGAACAAGAAATGACACATTCAGCGGCTTATTTAATTCAACAAAGGTACCAAACAATTACTCATTTACAAAACCTTGCTCAAAAGTATTATCATTTATTGTCAGGGGAAAATGACCTTTTAACGCTTGAATATCGATCGATCGCAAATAGCAATTTGTCAATCGATGAAATTAAAAAGCTTCTTGTTAAACAACTCTGCAAAAATAGGCAAAGAGAGATGCAGATTGGCTATACTTTGAGTGGCCCTCATAAAGATGACTTATTTGTCGCGATTGGAGGGCGAGATATTCGTTATTTTGCAAGTGAAGGACAACAAAGGAGCTGCGTGAATGCTTTGCATTTCGCAGAGTGGAATCGATTACATCAAAGAGGAGATGGCGATTTCCCTTTATTTATGATTGATGATATAGGAATGAGTTTAGATTCAAATAGAAAAGACAGATTGGTTGAACAATTGCAATCTGTTGGACAGGTTTTTTTAACCACAACTGACCCTAAATTTCTCGATCATATAGGTGCCGATAAAAAAATTTTTACCCTCCCTTTTTATAACTAAATATCAGAAATAACATTCGGTTTAATTCCTTAACAATGGCTGAACTTAAAAGAATAGCTTACTATCAAAAAAATCGTGTGACTTATATCTTTAATTCTTTAAAATTTACTTCTATATTTAACTTTGCTTATGCAGAAACGACTATAACTTCATTTAACACCCGATGATTAACTAATATGAAAGATAAACACAGTGACCTGGTTTCAAACAGACGGGCCACTCATGATTATGAAATTTTAGAAACATTTGAAACTGGTATTGTTTTACAAGGGACAGAAATTAAATCTATTCGAGATCATGGAGCAACTTTGCAAGATGCCTATGTAAAAGTAATTCACAATGAACTTTGGCTTATTGGATGTAACATTGCTCATTATCGTTTTGGCAACATTCATAACCATGAAGAAAAAAGAGATCGCAAACTGCTCATGCACAAAAGAGAGATCAAAAAATGTAAAGGAGCCATACAAGAAAAAGGCCTTGCATTAATCCCCTTAGCTTTATATCTCAAACAGGGGCGCATTAAAGTTCGCATAGCTATTGCAAAAGGAAAAAAATCTTTCGATAAACGTGCCGATCTTAAAGAACGAGATGACAAACGTCAAATGCAACAAGCCCTTAAACAACAACAGTACTAAACTAAATTTGGTCTGTATTTATCTAGAATTTTTTTTTATTTTTTAGGAAATATAGGAAAAATGAATTCAACGCCAAATAATGGAAGTTTATGCTTAAACTACGAATTTTATCCGTAGGAAAAACAAAAGAAAAATGGCTAGAAGATGCTTTTAATGAATATCAAAAAAGACTGAAAGCAAATTTACAAATCGAATGTCTGTGGGCTAAAGATTCTTACCAACTGCTTGAATGGACTCAAAAAGAATCTCTGATCATTTGTTTAGATCCTACTGGACGTTTATTGACAAGTGAAGCATTTGCTACTTTTCTCAGTAAATGTTGGGAACAAGGAGGATCGCGATTGACAATTGTGATAGGTGGTGCAGAGGGTTTACCTTTAGAGTTGAAACAACATTCTATACTCATTAGTCTATCTCTTTTAACATTTACCCATCAAATTACTCGACTTATTTTAATTGAGCAAATTTATCGAGCCACAGAGATTCTTAAAAATTCACAATATCATAAATAATTATAACGAAATTGAATCATTTATAATGATTCTTTAGATTTTATTAAAATTTAAAACTTTTGATGCTAAATTTATTCTTAAAAATCAATTAAATTAATTAAGTTAATATATTTTAATTGTCATTTTTTATCAAAAACAGTTCAACAAATTTTCTAATCTTCGACAAAATCCAAGATGGGTAGAAAAGCTAATGGCTATTCAAAAACTTATCTTAAATAAGAAGATTTAACAAAGGAAGTTTCAAATATTATTATTAAAGCTGCTAATCTGAATTGGCAGAGGGAAAGAGTTGTAGAAAAATTCCCAAATATCTGGCCATGAAGTATTTAAAGTGTGTCGACATCATTTGAAATACCTAAAAAAAATTTATCAATTATTGAGAATTTATTTTAACACGTGACAGCAATCTCGCAAATGTCTATGGAATTATTCATACGATTAGCTCCGATTGTTGAACGGAGAAACAAGGAAATGAAATAGTAAAAAATGCTTTAAATGTCGCTTTACTAGATAGTGTAGTCACGAGACTTCTGCCCATATAGCAATATATCTAATATGGACTGCAGCCAAGAATGAGGCTGTGTTCTTTGCATAACGGGTCGCTATTCCTCTCCAGCGCTTCAAATGTAAAAATGCATTTTCCACCAAATGCCTTAACTTATAGAGATCTTTATCGTATTCTCGACCAGTTATGCGATTCTTTCGTGGAGGAATCACCACTTGCATTCCCTGACTTATAGCTTGCTCAACGATTGCGTCGCTATCATATCCTTTGTCTGCCAGTAACCGCTCAGCTGTAAGACCAGCGATCAAATTGCTTGCTTGAGTACAATCTGCTGTTGTGCCTTCTGTAATTTTGTATTGAGCCCCTTTTGTACGACTCATGCTCTGATTACCGCCTTTAGCTCCCGCTGCATGAGGATGCACTTGACAATGCGAAGCATCTATCACAAGCCATTCATAATCTAGATCGTCAATCAGCACCTCAAGCAACCTTTCCCAGACTCTCTGATTGCGCCATCGGATAAA
>NZ_BASL01000716.1:0-1383 GCF_000648255.1 Candidatus Protochlamydia sp. R18
TAAATGGTAGCCTTTATTTTTTTCTTGTTGCGGCGCTTAGCCATTTGTTCATCATGACTGTCAATTTCTTTAGCGTTTTCTTGTATTAACTTTTCAGCTTCTTCACTCATTTTACTTTAAGCCTTTTTAATGGTATGATAATAAGAAATATAATAGATCAGATGTTAAGAGGTCAATAGATTTTTAGCTATATGTGTAGAAAAGTTTGTTTTATTATAAGTAGCTAAAAAGTTTTAACGTCATAGCTCATCAATTGATAAAACATTATATTGCTACGAAAAAAATTATAGGTCAGATTCTATTGTTTATAAGGCTAATTATAAACAAGTCAAGGTGACGATGACTAAACGAAAGCCAAAAAATCAGCAAGCACATGAACAGCCGATTGAAATCAAGAAAACAACTCATGAAAAAAGCAAGCTTGCCAAAGCGAAGCTCCCTTTCCATTTTCCATTTCAAAATCTGAGATGCCTGACAGAACACAGAGAAATTTTTGAAGGGCTGTTGGGAGGAAAGTAATTTATGAGCTTGATGCCAACAATCGTTGATCCGCTTCTTTCATCTACTTTGGAAACCTATGAACAGGCCAAAGCATTTCAAACAAATTTGGTTTGGAAAAAACTGGATGAAATCAAGGTAGAAGAAGCAATTTCCTACTGGCTTCCAACTTTAAGCTTGAAAACGCAGATTAATTATCGTTCAGGCATTCGAAAGCTGGTTGAATTTGGTTTGCTCAACTCTCTCATCAGTCTGCAAGCCTTTGCTCTGACTAACCATGAGGCCATTATTGATAGAATTAAACTCATACAAGAATGGGCTGAGTCAAGCTGACAGGCACGGGCCGCTTGCTATATCTCCTTTACAGGGTTTTTAAATCGACGTTTGCAAGGTGTTGTAAAAAAGGCTCTCCCAAATAAGGAAGAGAGTTCGAAAACATTTTTTAGAATAAACGAGAAGGTGAAAACATTGGCAATGTTTCAAGCGTAATGGATCGCATTCTTCAAAGAATTGGAGAAAATTAATCCCAGGGATTGCTTGATCGGAAAGGTGATTTTGCACAGGGAGGCAAACGGGTAAACGAAGTTTTGTCCTTACAAACCCATCAAATTGATTGGGAGCACTGCGAAATCACCTTTTCTCATTCAAAAATGAAGGGAGTTTACAAGGAGACTGTGATTACTTATTCAAATAGCATTATGGAAAGGCTTCGAGAGCATATTGGCGAGAGAAAAGGATATGTTTTCATTACGAGATTTGGAAAGCCTGTGATGATCAATCAAGTCGCTGTGACATTTGCCAAAGCTGGGAAAGAGGCCGGTATTCCGTTTAAAATCACCCCGCACGTCTTGAGGGCATCTGCTGTCACTTATCTTAAACAGCAGG
>NZ_BASL01000715.1:0-17206 GCF_000648255.1 Candidatus Protochlamydia sp. R18
CTGTAAAGCGACTAAGGGTTTCAAATGCGCTAATCCAGCGTCCGTGAGATTAGTACATCTATTCAAATTTAAATGTTGTAAAGTCACTAAGGGAGTTAAATGCGCTAATCCAGCGTCAGTGAGATTAGGACACCAACCTAGATTTAAATGCTGCAGAGCCACCAAGGGAGTCAAATGCGCCAATCCAGCGTCCGTGAGGTTTTTGTTCCCACTTAGATTCAAATGCTGTAAAGTAACTAAAGGTATTAAATGCACTAACCCATCGTCCGTGATTTTATGGCATTCGCTTAGATCTAAATGCTGTAAATTGACTAAAGGTGTTAAATGCGCTAATCCAGCGTCAGTGAGATTACGGCACTCACGCAGATCTAAGTGCTGTAAAGCGATTAAGGATTTCAAATGCGCCAATCCAGCGTCAGTGAGATTACGGCACTCACGCAGATCTAAGTACTGTAAAGCGATTAAGGATTTCAAATGCGCCAATCCAGCGTCAGTGAGATTACGGCACTCACGCAGATCTAAGTGCTGTAAAGCGATTAAGGATTTCAAATGCGCCAATCCAGCGTCAGTAAGCCCGTAGCACTTCTCGAGATAAAGCTCTTTTAAATTTTTACAATTTTTCAACGCTAAGAGATGGGTGTCAGTCAAATAACCCTTCTCTGAAAAATTGAGTCCTTCTATTTCATTTGAGAAGTGGTTTAAAATTTTTTCAAATTCGGTTAAATGGGAAGCCTGCTTTAATAATGAACTTACAACTGTGAGTTCTAAATAACTTTTTAAATTGGTTAATTGGTATTGCTGCGCAAAATTTAAAAGTTCTTTTAATTTTATTAGGCTATCTTCGCTAGAGTTAAATATCTCAAATTTCTTAGATTGATATGCGTCAAGCAACTGTTGTTCTAAATTCTTCACAACTTCTGTCAGTTGATAATAATCGGCTAGCTGAATGAAAGAAGGTAGATCTTCCACAGGAACTTTATAACTAGCATCTACTAGGCAATGGAGTAGATAAGTAAACTCTTTTTGTGTCAAAGCAAGGGGAGTTTGAAGAGTTTCTTGGAAATTTCCCGACCAAAGACTCTTAAAATAAGGCGATTTTTCCCTTAACAAAGATAGTTGAGAGCTAGGGATAATTAGAAAAGTTCCATCCTGAAATTTTAGAATGGAAGAAGGAAGGGCAAAACTTGAAGTTTGAGACGAACTTGATAAAAATACACTAGATTCTGGACGAGTTGTGACAACCTCTTTTCGCCCCCAAAAAATCTCTCTCCATTGAGACTGAAGCTGATCTCTATTGGTATAGTTAAAAAATAGGTTCAAAAAAGACTGAAAAATTGTTTTGGATAATAAACTAATACGTTCAAAAAATTTTAAACGTTCGTTTGATGGAGAGTAAAATTGAGTATCTGGATTGACAAGGGGAGTGGGTTGATGAGAATTTGAATTATGAATATGCATAATTACCTTCCAAATTAGCTAAATAATTTTGAAGTATATCGCACAATTCATATTAGTGAAATTAAATAGGTAATATTAATGCAATAAAATAGGCAATCAAATTTAAAGTGAAAATTGCTCTTATCGATCGATGGTTGATGAAATTTTGTTCAAATATGAAAAATCAGCAAAGAAATTGCTTCCAATTTTATTACTTAAATGAGTAATCCCGTTTGTCGAACAAGGGATGAATAGATTGACTTATCTAGCTGAAGCAAAAAGCAAATGTATTTTTACCTATTACGGTTAAAAAAAATCCATACGAGTTTTTATACCAACGCAGGTCCAAATTTGGTTTAGCTATTGGGAATTTAAAATGTGCTAATCCGGCATCAGTGAGATTATGGCACCGATTCAGATCAACAAATGCTTGAAAGGGATGAATAAAATCTATGAATTTATCATAGATTCAAATAATAAATTATGGAAATATGTTTCGCAAAATGTATATACTCGAATAAGTTTGAATGTCCTATTTCCTATTTGACAGTGCCATTACAATGTTTAACATCAATCGTACATCTTATCAATGGCTCTGGATAAGCAAAAATTTAAATTATCTTTAAATTTTTTTTAATTTTGTTCTCTCTGTCGAATTGACGATAATTTGTGATTCATTTAACCACAGACTTCAAAACATCGATGTAAAAGTGATAGATGAGCTAAAACTGTTACAAATAAGATCTGATGATAAAGCTATTTGGGTTATAGAAAACAGAGGAGTCATTAAAGGTATTTTAGCTTATTTTGTCATTTTGAATAGGCACAAGAAGTCTGTCATATTCGTTCATCAAATAAGATAATTAATTGCGTCAATAAAAATGACAAGCGACAAAATGGCCTTTTTGTACTTCTTTTAAAGAAGGTTTTACTTTTTTACAAATCGAACTTGCTAATTTACAACGAGATTGAAAAGGGCACCCTGTAGAGGTTTCAAGATGGGAAAAAGAGTCGTTTAGAGTAGATAATGATGTTTGCTTTGCTTCTAATGAAAGAATACAAACCGCTGCCAAAAGTGTTTTTGTATAGGGGTGGAGAGGATTTTCATAAACAGCATTAGTCGGCCCCAGCTCAACAAAATTACCTAAGTACATGATAGCTAAGCGATGTGTAAAATAGCGTAAAACTTCTAGATCATGCGAAATTATAAGATAAGTTAAATGATTTTTTTGTTGGATGTCTTTCATTAAATTAATTAATTGTCCTTGAACAGATGCATCTAAGGCGGAAAAAGGTTCATCACAAATAATTAATTGAGGATAGAGAGCTAAGGCTCTAGCTAAAGAAACTCTTTGTTTTTGTCCTCCACTTAACTCTTGAGGGATCCTTTTTAAAAAGTCTGCAGATAATCCCACTTGAGACAACAGTTGGTTTAAGAGTTTACTATCAGTAACTTTTTCTTTTTGATCATGAATCAAAAAAGGCTCTTGTAAGATTTTTTCAACTGTCATCCGAGGATTAAGTGAGCTTGATGAATGCTGAAAGACCATCTGTATATGCCGACGCATAAGCTTCAAGTCTTTTCTGTTCAATTTAAGAAAATCTTTATTTTGAAACTTTATAGATCCTGCTGTCGGTTCAATAAGTCTGACAAGAAGTTTAGCCAAAGTAGTTTTTCCACACCCGCTTTCCCCTCCTAATCCAAAAATTTCTCCTTTATTAAGTTCAAAAGAGATGTTGTCGATAGTTTTCAGAACTTTGTTACCTAAGCGAAATTCTTTAGAAAGGTTTTCAACTTTTAAAATCTCAGGCATCACTATTTTTTTCCTTTACTTTGAGCCAGCATGCGGCTTTATGATGATCATTTTCATTCATCGGCGGGGCTTCCTTCTGACAAATTCGCATAGCATGCCGACATCTTGGCCCAAAAGCACAAAGGGATGTCTGAGCAAAAAGGGAAGGAGGAGATCCTGGCAAGGTAAAAAGAACCTCATCTTGAAAATGCATTAAGCTTTTTTTAGCTTGTATGAGTCCTTGTGTGTAGGGGTGTTTTGGAGATTGAATCACTTTTTTAGCAGAACCAGACTCAACGATTTGACCTGCATACATAATCAATAATCGATCGCAAATATGATCTGCTACACCAAGATCATGCGTGATAAGCAAAATAGTCATTCCTACTTCTTTTTGTAATTCTTTCAAAAGATTTAAAACTTGTCGTTGTGTGGTCACATCTAAAGCAGTTGTTGGTTCATCGGCAATAACAAGGGAGGGATGGCAAGCTAATGTCATAGCTATGATGACACGTTGTTTCATTCCGCCGCTAATCTCATGAGGATATTGTTTCATCCGTAGAGCGGCATTATTGATGCCAACTTTATTTAACCAATTGATTCCTTGATAATAGGCTTCTTGTTTATTTAATTGGCAATGCCATAGCAATCCTTCGATGAATTGATCTGCAATTGTTTTGGTTGGGTTGAGTGCAAGGGATGGATCTTGGAAAATCATTCCAATTTTTTTTCCCCGGACCATTTCTATTTGCTTATCAGAATATTTTAAAATATCCGAACCTTGAAATAAAATTTGACCGGAAACTTTTTGAAGAGAAGGGGGAAAGATTTTCAAAATTGAGGAAGCTGTCAAACTTTTGCCACAACCCGATTCTCCTAAAAGCCCTACAATTTCGTTGGAATAAAGTTGAAAATTAACACCTCTTAGGGCATGGAGAGAACCATGCAAAGTTTCAAGAGTGAGAAATAACTGACATACGTCAACAAGTGGCTGAATCATAAAGAAACTTACTCTGTTTTATCAAAAGCGCTTTTCAATCCTTCACCAATCCAATGAAGGGAAAGCATAGTCAAACTAATCAAAAAAGCGGGAAAAAATAATCGCCAAGGGTAATATTGTAGGGCAGGCAATCCCTCATGTGCCATTGTGCCCCAACTTGCTGTTGGGGCTTGGACACCCAACCCTAAAAAACTTAAAAAAGCTTCAGAAAAAATAGCGGAAGGAATCGTTAACGTTAAAGTAACAAGGATGGGTCCGCTGGCATTAGGTAGAAGGTGTTTCCATAAAATTCTCGAAAAACTTGCTCCTAATACTTTTTCAGCTAAAATATAATCCATTTCTTTAATTAAAAGGATTTGCCCTCGAACAATTCTAGCCATTGTTATCCATCCAAATAATGTAATAGCAAGGACAATAGAGAAAAAGCCAGATCCTAAAACTACTGTGAACAATATAACGATAAGTAAGTAGGGTAGAGCGTATAAAATATCGACAAATCGCATCATCGCTTCATCAATTTTACCTCCAGAAAAACCGGCAATACCGCCCCAAATTAATCCTACAATTAGATCGATAGAGGCGGCTAAAAAACCAATACAAAGAGAAATTCGAGCCCCGAACCAAACTCTCGTAAAAAGATCGCGACCAAGGTCATCTGTGCCAAACCAAAACTGTGAAGAAGGAGGTTGATTTTTTAAAGTCAGATGCGTTGTTTCGGGAGAATATCCAGAAATTAAAGGTCCTAAAATCGTTAAAATAACAATTCCTAAAAAAAGAAGCATTCCTGCGATTCCTAAGGGATGAGATTGAAAGCGTTTAAAAATAGAGGGTCTGCTATAGGATGGTGGCACAAAAGTTTCTTCCCACTCCTCCAATGGAGTAAAATCTGATTGAGAGAGGGAGGATTTCATACTAATTCCTTATGAATGAGTTGGATGCGAGGATCTAATAAGCTGTAAATGATATCGACAATAAAGACAGATAATAGCAAAAGAGTACTATAAAAAAGAGTCAATCCCATAATAACAGGATAGTCTCTACTGAGAACACTATTTACAAACCATCCTCCTAGGCCTGGGATGCTGAAAATTTTTTCAATGATGAAACTTCCCACTAAAATATTAGCAAGTAATTGACCAAGATAACTTATGACTGGAAGTAAGGCATTGCGAAGAGCATGAGAATAGAGTATTTTATAATAGGGAAGGCCTTTTGCTTGGGCAGCTTTAATATAATCAGTTTTAAGAATTTCAATTAAACTTGCTCGTGTTAAACGTGCGATGAACGCCATAGGGAGAAGGGCTAAAGATAACGAAGGGAGAATACTTTGATTGAAATTTCCCCATTGAGCAAGAGGAAGCACACCCCATTTAATAGCGAAAATATATTGTAGAAAAGTTGCTAAAATAAAACTAGGAATTGACGTCCCAATAGCTGTCAGGATTAAGATAAAAAAATCTTGCCATTTGTTTTTCTTTAAAGCTCCAATTAATCCTAAGATTACCCCGCCGATCAAAGCAATAAAAATAGCTTGGAAACCAAGTTGAGCAGAAATAGGAAAGCTTTCTTGAATAATTTGATTAGTTGATCGTCCTTGATATTTCAAGGAATAGCCAAGATTACCTTTCAATAATTGAGAGAGATAATTTAAATATTGATTAATTCCAGACTGATCTAAACCATGCTTTTTTATTAAGGTCTGATGGATATCAGTTCTTAATCCTTGTTCGTCATTAAACGGATCTCCAGGAACAGCTTTCATAAGGATGAAAGTTAAAGTTATAATGATCCAAAGAGAGCTAAGTAAATAAATAAATTTTCTACAAAAATAGACGTGGTACATAGCAATCATTAATTAAAGGGGCTGAGATAAGCTTTTTTGAAATCTAGATAACCAAGTTCTGAAAAATAAACGTCATGGACATTTTCTTTTTTCAAATAATTGTACGATCCAAAAAATAGAGGAATGATTGGCATCTCTTGGATGAGTAATTTTTCAGTCTCAATTAATAATTGATTTCTTTGATTAGGAGAAGTTTCCTGTGAAACTTTTGTGAGTAAATCGATGTAATGCTGGTTTTCCCAACCCGTATTGTTTGTCCCGTTATTCTTAAATTTAAAAACATCTAAAAAAGAGATGGGATCGCGAAAATCAGCATACCAAGATCCAATTCCTATTTGATAGTCTTGTTTTTTCAGAAGGTCAAAATAAACTTTACTTTCATAAGCTTGTAACTGTACATTGATTCCCAAAACGTTTTTCCACTGTTGTTGGACAACTTGTGCAATTTTATGAGGACGCTCTCCTGATGCATAACACAAAGTCAATTTAGGAAAATTTTGCAAGCCTAAATTGTTCTCTTTAAGGGCTTCGTTAAAAAGTTGCTGAGCCATTCTATCATTTCCGTCTTGAAAGAAAACGGATGTTTCAAGCCATGTAGGAGGGACTAATCCTGTTGCAGGTTCTTGGTTGCCTTGTAAGACATGTTCAACTAACTCCTTTCGATTTAAAGCTAAAGCTAAAGCTTGCCTTATTTTTATCTGATCAAGAGGAAATTTAGAAGTATTAACTCGAAAGAGATGTATTCCTGCTGCTGGTGTAACGTGAAAGTTTTTATTCTTTTTTAAAGCAATTAAAGCATCTATGGAAATAGTTGAAAGTGGAGAACCGGTCCAATCAAGTTTGTGATTTTGAAATAATTGTAAAGCAGTTGGATTATCCAAGGTGATAAAAATGATTTTGTTTAATTTGATTGCGGAGTTGTCCCAGTAACCAACGTGAGGGATAATGGATAGGTCATTTGTCCAACTATCAATTTTAAAAGGGCCGTTAGTTGAGTAAAAAGAGTTAGAAGGATGAGGTTGTTTTCTTAAACCTGCGTGGACAGGAAAAAAAAAGTGTGTCGCAGTGAGATTAAGAAAGTAGGGAGTAGGATTTTTTAATTCTACAATCAATGTTTGCTTATCTTTAGCATAAATACCTACTTGATCTAAGTTAGCCGTGCCTTCTTTCGCCTCCTGAGCTCCTTTGATAACGTATAGTTGATAGGCATTCGGAGAGGGAAATTGGGGAGATAGAACACTTTTCCAGCTCTCTTCAAAATCATAAGCAGTAACTGGATCTCCGTTTGACCATTCATTAGAACGCAATTTAAAGGTATAAGTTTTATGATCGGGAGAAAGAGTAACTGTTTCAGCATTAGCCAACGTAATTGTTCCATCTGCTTGTATTCTTGTCAGGCCTTCATATAGTGCCTGCATAACGGTAATAGAGCCTAAGTCTCTCACAAGTCGAGGATCTAATGTTAGTAAATCAGATTCGCAACTTATACGAAAAATTTGCTCTTCCGCTCTTGTAGGTTTAATTTTTCTATCGCAGCCAATAAATAAAGGAATCAAAAAAAGAAAAAAAATAGGTAAATATTTTTTTAACATAAAATAGCCTCTTTTTTTGCATTTAGTCTAGATTGTTATGTCTCACTATAATTTTTCGATTTGTCTGTGTATAAATAGTGGAAATGAAATTGTTTAAATTTGAAAATTAATTTTATAATTTTCAATCCAAGTTTATATTTATACGAAATTATTTGATTTATAAAAAGTAAAGTTATCAACAGAAAGTGATTATATACTATGTATGAGATGAACATTAATTATCCAGTTGCAAATTTATATCGATTACCAAATGAACACGTTGAGGTAATTTCGCAAGCCATTTATGGTTGGAAAGTTAAGATTATCAAGAAAGATGAGAAATTTTATTTAGTCGAAACGGTCGATGGTTACCAAGGATGGATAAATCCAATACAGATGATTGAGAGCAATACGATATCTTCTTTTCCGAT
The DNA here is from genome assembly GCF_000648255.1 of Candidatus Protochlamydia sp. R18. Classification (NCBI taxonomy): domain Bacteria; kingdom Pseudomonadati; phylum Chlamydiota; class Chlamydiia; order Parachlamydiales; family Parachlamydiaceae; genus Candidatus Protochlamydia; species Candidatus Protochlamydia sp. R18. The sequence continues at coordinate 8,076 of NZ_BASL01000715.1, forward strand.
TATTAAAATTACATCGAATGCAGCACATATTTATAAGACTCCTCATGTAAATCGAGAAAAGCCTTTTTTAACCCTTCCTTTTGAAGTAGAATTACCTCTACTAGAAACACTTGAAGAAGAAGAAGGAAGATGGTTACAAATCCAACTCATGAATGGGGAAAAAGGATGGATTCAAAAAGGTGATATCACAATGGACCTTTTTTCAACTAATTTAGAAAAAGTGGTAGAAGGTAGTCAGCAGTTTTTAAACTTGCCTTACACGTGGGGGGGAGTTTCGAGTTTTGGTTATGATTGCTCAGGTTTTATTCAAATGATATTTAGACAGGTGAAAATCATTCTTCCTCGAGATGCCTCTCAACAAATTACCTTTCCCCTTTTTCAGTGTATCGATTGGAATAATAGAGAAAGGGGGGATGTGATTTTTTTTGGCTCTAATGATGACTCCATTAAACATGTGGGACTTTATTTAGGAAATGATCAATTGATTCATGCTTCTGTAAAACCCAAACCGACTTTGCAAATTTCTTCTTTAGAAGAGCCTTCCCTCAAAAATCGTTTTGATTATCGTACTGTTCGCAGACTTAAAATTTAAAGGAAAAATAAAGTTATTCAATCCATATCAATTGATTGAAAGAGTGTGAAAGATCAAGGTTAAACTTATATCAAGTCAGTTAATGCAAATAATTCTATCCTGTGAGGTTATTTTGGCATGGGGGAATAAAATTTCTATCATAATGTTGATTATCAAATCGTTGCTTAACTAAAGCAAACATTGATTGAATATCTCTTTTTTCATAACCCGAACCTTGAAAAACGCGTAAAATGTCTGCCTCTAAATAAGAGTGCCTATGCAGATCTATGATCAAACCTATAGTACAAATCAGATTGCGATTGGAATCTTTATCGCTTTGACCATCTTTTAACAATTGCAGAATCGTTTCAGTCGTGCATCCAATATTAATATGATCAATAATGAATTCTTGTATGGTATTATTTTGAGCTTTATTAACTTTTTGAACAGACTTAAGCTCTAGCATCTCTTTTATCGAATCATACCATAGGTAGGGGGTGAAGGTAAAAAAAGGACATATTTTTTTCGGATAAGCTGCTTCCCAACACTTTTGCATATTTTGAATGAATAAAGGATCAATATCAGTTTCACAGCTTAAACGCCAACCAATGTGAGAAAAATGTGTATGAGAATATAATTTGAAAAGTCGTCTAACAATGCGTTGAAAGATATTTAAACGTTCCAGGCTCCAGCCTTTATAACTATCGTAGGATAAATAAGGTTTTTTCCAGCTATAAAAATGACGATTATCTAAAATAAGGCTATAGTCGCTGTAAGGGCATATTTTTGCTAGTAAAAGTTTGAGACTTGAACTCATTTGAATACCTTAGTAATAATTGAATTAAATATATTAATTTATTAACTAATTATTAAGAAGTATATTTTATTTAGATGGGTTATAGATAACTCTATTTGTTAAGAAGTTATTAAAAGATTGGTGCTTAGCACCAATCTTTTAAATTAATTAAGTCATTTATGGTTTTTTATCATCCAAAATTTCAACTTCAGCTTCTTCAATATCATCAGGTTTATTATTGTTTGTCTGATGTTGCGAACTTTGGTTTGAACTTTCTTGGTAAGATCCGGAGCCAGTAGATTGCGTTTCGCTTTGACCTGCTGCTTTAGACATTACTTCACCGATTTGCTGCATTTGACGTTCAAGCTCATCTTTAGCTGAGCGAATACGAGCAATATCTGTGGTTTCAAGAGCTTTTTTAACCGCTTCTATTTTGTTAGAAATATCATCGGCAATTTGTTGAGGAACTTTGTCTTTATATTCATCCAAAGCTTTTTGAGCTCTGAAAGCTAAAGAGTCAGCCTCATTTTTAATTTCAACTTCTTCTTTACGTTTTTTGTCTTCTTCAGCGTGTTCTTCTGCATCTCTGACCATCCGTTTAATTTCTTCCTCTTGAAGTCCTGATTGAGCTTCAATACGAATTTTTTGCTCTTTGCCGCTAGAAAGATCTTTTGCAGAAACGTGCAAAATACCGTCAGCATCGATGTCAAAGGCAACTTCAATTTGTGGGGTTCCTCGTGGAGAAGGAGGAATGTCTGCTAAATCAAAACGTCCAATTTCTTTGTTGTCATTAGCCATTTTGCGTTCCCCTTGAAGGACGCGAATGGTAACAGCTGGTTGGTTATCTGCTGCAGTAGAGAAAATTTGTTTTTTCTGAGTAGGGATCGTTGTATTACGTTCAACTAAAGGAGTCATCACTCCGCCTAATGTCTCAATTCCTAGTGTCAATGGAGTAACATCTAATAATAAAACGTCTTTGACGACACCTGTTAATACCCCACCTTGGATAGCGGCTCCGACGGCAACAACCTCGTCAGGATTCACTCCTTTATGACCTTCTTTTCCAAAAATACTTTTTACAACTTCTTGGACAGCAGGCATACGGCTCATTCCACCGACTAGAATCACTTCACTGATATCATCTTTATTAAGACCAGAATCTTTTAAAGCTTTTAAGCAAGGTTCTCGCGTACGTTCAATAAGATCATGTGTTAAGCTTTCTAGCTTAGAACGTGTCAAAGTCATGGTTAAGTGTTTGGGTCCTGAAGCATCCATTGTAATAAATGGTTGGTTAATTTCTGTCTGTTGCACACCCGAAAGTTCGATCTTAGCTTTCTCAGCAGCGTCTCTTAGCCGTTGTAAAGCCATTTTGTCATTTCTTAAATCAATGCCCTGTTCTTGTTTAAATGTTTCTAACATCCAATTTAAAATAGCATTGTCGAAATCATCTCCCCCTAGATGGGTGTCACCACTTGTGGAAAGAACTTCAAATACCCCATCTCCGATTTCCAAGACAGAAATATCAAATGTTCCACCTCCTAAGTCAAAAACAGCAATTTTTTTATCTGCATTTTCTTTATCTAAACCATAAGCCAAAGCAGCAGCAGTCGGTTCAGGGATGATTCGTTTGACATCTAAACCCGCAATACGGCCAGCATCTTTAGTAGATTGACGCTGCGAATCATTGAAATAGGCTGGGACTGTAATAACGGCCTCGGTTATTTTTTCACCTAAATAAGCTTCAGCAGTTTCTTTCATTTTAATTAAAATTTGAGCGGCAATTTCTTCTGGTGTAACAATTTTTCCTTGAATTTCAAAAACAGCATCACCGTTGTTATTGTTGGTTACTTTATAGGGTACAGTTTTTATTTCATTGAGAACTTCTTGATATTTTCGTCCAATAAAACGTTTGGAAGAAGTAATGGTGTTCTCTGGATTTGTTACTGCTTGTCTTTTAGCGGGAATCCCAACTAAACGCTCATTTCCTTTATAAGCAACAACAGAAGGAGTTGTACGTGTTCCTTCAGCTGAAGCGATTACTTTAGGAGCTCCACCTTCCATCACAGCAACACAAGAATTAGTGGTTCCTAAGTCAATTCCAATTATACGCCCTTTTTTTGTTTGACTTTGGCTCATAGTCAAATCTCCTCTAATTATTTAATTGTTTTCATTAAGCTCTGATTTATCTTGCGGATCAATTGCAGAGATTGCTTTTGCAACTTTGACACGTGCAGGGCGAATCATTCGATCCCCCATTTTATATCCGCGAACATTTTCCTCTACGATAATGCCAGGAGCATATGAATCTGTTTCAATCATTTCAATAGCCTCGTGTAAATGAGGGTCAAAGAAAGTTCCTTGTGATTCTAAAGCTGTAATACCATTACTTGCTAAAACATCTTTAAATTGAGTTAAAATCATTTGAAACCCAAAAGCCCAATTTTTAACTTCATCAGACATGCCCTGCGCAAATTTTAACGCATTTTCTAAATTGTCTAAAGGTTTTAAAAAATCAACCACCATATTTTCCAAGGCATAACGACTAATTTCCTGCCGCTCTTTTTGTAATCGTTTCCGTGCATTTTCAGAATCGGCCAAAAGTCGTAAATACTTATCTTTGTATTCTGTCGCTTCTTTTTTTAAAGCTTTTAATTCTTCATCTGTAACAAGAACCTGTTTGGGATGATTAGGGGCAGATGGGAATTCTACATTTTCTTCCCCTGTTTGTTCTACTGTCGAAGATAAATCTTCTTCTACGTTTTGTTTTATTTGCTCTTCGTCTTTGTCAACCATTTCTTTTCTCCTTTATCATTCTGGTCTATATAACTTCATGGTCGCTTATCTTCGATGAGGAAACGTGATTGACCAATCAGTAAACTTTCTTCTTTTTTCAAATATAAGCTTTGCTCAGGTTGCCTGTAATCAATTTTGAATTTGTAAACATTTTTTGTAACAGTTTCGCTAATACAATCAGAAAATAGCTTTAATAAACTGAACAATCCTCGGTAAGGCAGTCTTGTTGGGCCTAATAAGCCTACTGCGCCGACTGGCTTGTAATTGATATAATAAGGGATAGTTAAAACACTACATCTAGGGCTCGAATTTGCAAAAGAAGACAGATCATCCCCAATCCAAAATCTTAAATGATTTAAGGCTTTGCATTCTTTTAAAAGAAGGCGCATGCTATGTGCATTTTCGAATAAAGATAGGCTGCTTGCAAGTAAGTTTGTATCCTGAAAATCTGAGTAAAAGAGTAGGCGAGAAAAGCCAGTTCGGTAAAGATCCACATCAATAAAATTTGAATAACCAACGATATATCTAAGCATTAATTCATTATAAAAAGTTTGAGCAATAGTTTCTTCCTCAGGCTCTAAATTTTCAGGTTCTCCTAAATTCGTTAAGCGGCAATGAAAATAATTCTCAATGCGCTTGATTCCAAAAGAAGAGAGTTTAACTGGCAAATGCATGACTTCAGTTTTAATAACTCCAAAATCCGTCATAATAATGCAAAGGCACCGATAGGCATCTAATGGAACTAGCTTGAGGTTAGCGATAAAATCGTGATCAAACCGAGGGGCAGAAAGGAAAACAGCACAATTAGTTTCCCAGCTAAGTTTTTCTGCAGCTTCTTGCAAAAAGATAGCGATTTCCTTTGATTCAAAACTTTTAAAAGCTTCAAAAGGATTTTGCTTATGATAAGGTTCATTGGTATTGAGATAAGCATGAGCATAAATTCGATAGGCTAAATCCGTAGGAATGCGGCCACCAGAAGAGTGTGATTGTAATAAGTATCCTTCTTCTTCAAGTTGGGCAAAATAATTACGAATGGTTGCAGAGCTCAAATCTTCAAATCCAGCTTCTTTTAAAGTGTTGGATCCAACGGGTTTTCCAGTTTGAATATAGTAATCGACTAAGCCTAATAAAACCCGTCTTTCTCGATCGTGTTTACCCACGCGTTTAATCGGTGTTGGTTTGATGATTTTCAAGAGCGAATCCTCCCTAATAATTTTGTTATTATACGCAAAGAGGGAAAATTTCGTCAAACAAATTTAGCACTCGATTATATCGAGTGCTATAATTTTTCTTTTTAGGTTTTATTTAGCAAGGGAAGTTCCAGCAAGAATAAGTGGAAGAATATCAATAATAGAGGGAGACCAAGTAAGCCCTCTTTTATAAACCATATAGGCAGAAAGATGGCAGGCAATAATGGCCTTCTTGTGATGCTCAGGTATTTGATCCAAAAGTTCATCTGAAAAAAGTTCAATTAAAGTTGGCAAACAGTAATTTAAAAATCCCCTAATCATGGGATCTTGAGAAGAATGAGGAAGAGACAAAGAGTCTAAATAATCGAGAATTTCATAAGTATATTGATTAATTTTTGAGGAAATCTGGTCGGAAATAGAAGTGAGATATTCTCCTGTTTTTTGATGAGTTTTTATAAGAAGATCTGCTTCATTTAAAGCACAAATTTTGAGTCTTTCTAAAATTTGTGCAACTAAGGCTTCTTTATGCTCTAAAAATTGCTCTTCACTTAGCGTTAGCCCGCATAAAACTTCAAATGAAGAACAAATGACGCCTGCTTTATTGGCAGAGCTATCTTTGACGATTAAAACACCTTTTTCTTCTAGAAAATGGCGGGCTGAAGGAGTCAAATATAAATTAGCTCCTTCAATAATTGCACGAGATGTAGGCCTACCATTTTCATCTAAAAATTCATGGCTGTTAGTTTCATTTAAAGTTCGAGGCCGCCCTCCAGCGGGAATAAAAATATCGGTTTTGGTTTTATGAAGATTATACCTTAATAAGTGGTTTGTATCGCTGCCAGATAACCAGTCTTCAATCACTTCGTTATTCACTTTTCTCCAACACAAAGTTTCTTGAATATAAGCTGAAGGATATCTTCTATGGCCTTTATTTACCAAAAAACTCCCGGAAGAAAGTCTTTCAGGGGGGTAATAACAAATGCCTTTACCTTGGTAAAAAAGCTCTTTAATGATGCTCAAATCTAAACCTTGATCATCTCGAATAGTTCCTGTTCCGTCTGTCAAAGCAATAACTTTAGCTGTGTGTGGATAATGGTGATAAAGATTGAGAAGCTGATTACCAGCAACGTCTCCATCAGGTCCCCCAGACATTTTTACTGTGAATAAGTCTTTATCAGGATGAATACCCATATATTTTAAGATTTCATGCATGTAGACATTTAATCCTAAGGAAGTCACTCCATATTCTTTATGATTAATTCCAAATGTAGGTTTACTAGATATAAAGGCTCTATCTGGCTTGTAGTGATATTTTCGACTAAAGTTAGCAATCCATTCGATCATAGAATCGTGCATGTTTTCATCAGGTCCTAAATAAATGTATTCAGCTCGGTTCCAGTAGTCGATAATATTTTTAGCACGAATTTTTCCATCAGGGTCACAGTTAACGATTGTAATGAGGCTTTCGATAAAAGCTCTTTGGGATTGATAAAGATATTCAATTTTTTGTTCTTGGCGAAATATTTGAATTTTATTTTCTATTTCTTGAGGTTCTATGTTAGACCATTCCAGTTCCCGTTTAAGAATTTGAGAGTCAGAATCAATTTGGTCAAAAGGTTTTAAGAATATAATTCCCTTTGCCCCTCCTTCTGGAATGTCTTTGTTCTTTTTATGTTGCGTCCAAGCTAAATTGTAACATTCTGTGAAAATATTATTTCGTTCAGCAATCATTTGCTCTAATTGTTCAGGATAAACTGTACGTAATCCTCCCCGAGATAGATCTTTAAATCGAATATGAAAACCAAAAAAATGCATCCCTCGAATGTAAAAGATGGCATATGGAAGTTCAGGGAATTTTTTTTGTCTATCAAAGGGAACATCATTCAGATAAGCAGGATTCAGACGGAAACTCAATGCAGTATAATTTAAGCGATAAAAATTGGTTTTTAAAGTGTAATAAATGAAACTCATTGCTTGGAGCAAAATATTTTTTCGTCGCATGTCATTATTTTCTTGTCCCGTGTCTAGTTGAGAAACATCATTCAAGAATTTTTTCCGGGTTTCTAAAAATAAATCGTAATCACAATGATTGGGGGCAAACTTAAGCTTAAAGGCCTCACAAATTTGAATTGTCAATTCAGGATGCCGATAGAAAGCTTCTTCAATATTTTCCACAGTATAAAGATTAGCATCTAAATGAACGAGTGTTTGATGTATGAAGTTAACCATTGCTTTTAATAAATTGCCCATATTTCCTGAAATAATATGGGAATTAACTAATCGTTCGCTGATGCGATCTGAAGGATCAAAATACTTGACAGTTGCAACTTCTCTTAAAAAATCAGGAATATCGGCGACATTCCAAACCGGCTCTCCATTGCTTCCATGTAAACTAAGTGCCATGACAAGAACACTCTGTTTTTCATGAGGATCCATATATGTTGCATTGACTCTTCTCATGCTTAAGCCATGGCGGTAAATAACTTGTGCGACGTGATAAAGAAAATTATGTTTTGGGGTGTTTCTCCAAGCTAAAATAAGATGCATGGATCCGTTATCTTTCTTTTGCCAACTATCTTCATACCGAACTTCATATTGACAATTATCTTGAAATTGCGCCTTGAAAAGGACATTTAAAGCAATTGAAAGTCTTTCTATAGGTAAAGAGTGTAGAAATGGAGTACTTATTTTAATGAGTAGTGTTTCAAAGTCAAGATCGTTAATTTCTGCATTCTCTTTTTTAACTAACTGTTTTAAAATTTCTTTGGAACTATCAGGGAAGAGGGATTCAGAGCCTTCTCCAGCACTCATGAAATCAATTATTGCAATTCTTAAGCGAGCTTTTATATGAGGAAAGGAAATGTTGGAAGTATAAACTTGATAATTTTTAATCCCATAAGACGTATAGTGATTTAAAATGCGTAAATCTGCGTCGGGAGTCTCTAAACAAAGAACAATAGAAGCGCTTTTAAGATTAATAATAGAGAAGTAGTCTTGTAAATCGAAACCCATCAAACTATGGGTGATTAACATGACATTATCCCGAGAAACTTCCTCAAAAAACAGGGAAGGCATAGCCATTTCCAACCAAAGATAATACTCTTGAAATTTTTGACTTTCTTGTTGAATAGCTTGGATCAAATCGCTGGATTCTGAGAGAGCCTGGTCAAGTTTTTCCATAGTCATTTTTCCTTATAACAAAAGGACTGGCCGCATGTTTTCAACTTACTTTATGTATAAATGCAAGACTGTAAAGAAATGAGAAATAAGTAAAAAATCTAAAGCCAAAAACATGCCTATCTCTACAAATCAAGAGAGATAGTTAGCTCATGGATGATTCCCTGATTTTCTACATTTTAACTGAATAAATTCTAAATTTGAATATGTCAAAACAAATTTTATAATACAAGTTTTGCTAGTGAAGATTAGTGGAAGATTTGGGGGTTGTAATCCATCTAGCTTAAATTCTGTTAGGTTTAAAGCGAATGATATTCTTCGCTTTATTGAAAAGAATTTTTTAAATTTTGATAAAAGCTAGTTAAAAATAGTTAAACGAATGATAATTAATTTTATTTAAATAGCATTTTTGAGTTTATTAACCTAAATTTTGGGTTTTTAGGCAACCATGAACAACAAGCGATGCTCCTCTGCTAAACTTATCGATTTGACTATAAAAAAGCGGTACAAGAAGCAGATTGTTTTTATCAAAAAGGGCTTCAAAATAACACTTGCTGAGATCAAAGCTAAGCCTCTGTTTAAAGTGATTGGCTCATCTCTTCTT
>NZ_BASL01000714.1:0-1109 GCF_000648255.1 Candidatus Protochlamydia sp. R18
TTCTTCTGCAGAATGTCCAGTTTCTAAATAGTTGAGTGCTTTTTGCCTTAAATCTTTGGAATATGCCATAACTTTTTTAACTCAAACTATATCTATATGCACGATTAAATTCAATTAACTATATATAACTCAATTCAGATAAAATTATAATCAACCCACATAAATTTTTTAACGCTTACTAAAGAAGTTAAATGCGCTAATCCAGCGGCAGTACGCTTACGGCACCCACGCAGATCTAAATGTTGTAAGGCCACTAAGGGAGTTAAATGCGCTAATCCAGCGGCAGTAAGCTTACGGCACCCACGCAGATCTAAATGCTGTAGAGCCACTAAAGGAGTTAAATGCGCTAATCCAGCGTCCGTGAGATTAGAGCACCAACTCAGATCTAAATGCTGCAGAGCCACTAAGGGAGTCAAACGCGCTAATCCCGCATCAGTGAGATCGCGGCACCCACTCAGATCTAAATGCTGTAGAGCCACTAAGGGAGTTAAATGAGCTAATCCAGCGCCTGTGAGATTATAGCACCAACCTAGATTTAAATGCTGCAGAGCTACTAAGGGAGTTAAACGCGCTAATCCAGCGGCAGTAAGCTTACGGCACCCACGCAGATCTAAATGCTGTAGAGCCACTAAAGGAGTTAAACGCGCTAATCCGGCGTTGGTGAGATTCCAGCATTGGCTCAGATTTAAATGCTGCAGAGCCACTAAGGGTTTCAAATGCGCTAATCCGGCGTCAGTGAGTTTATTACAATCATTTAAATTCAAATGTTGCAGAGCCACTAAGGATTTCAAATGCGCTAATCCAGCGTCCGTGAGGTTTTTGTTCCCACTTAGATCCAAATGCTGTAGAGTGGCTAAGGATGTTAAATGTGCTAATCCAGCATCAGTGAGATCGTGGCAACCACTCAGATCCAAATGCTGTAGGGTCGCTAAGGATGTTAAATGCGCTAATCCAGCGTCAGTGAGCTTATAGCACTCACGCAGATCTAAGTACTGTAAAGCGACTAAGGGTTTCAAATGCGCTAATCCAGCGTCAGTGAGCTTATGGCACTCACGCAGATCTAAGTACTGTAAAGCGACTAAGGGTTTCAAATGCGCTAATCCAGCGTC
>NZ_BASL01000713.1:0-3137 GCF_000648255.1 Candidatus Protochlamydia sp. R18
TTATGGCATATTCCAAAGATTTAAGGCAAAAAGCACTCAACTATTTAGAAACTGGACATTCTGCAGAAGAAGTCAGATAAGTTTTCGATGTAGCATTAAGAACAGTATTTAACTGGCTGAAGCGCCAAAGGAATGGATGTTTAGAAGACAAACCAAGAAAAAGACATCCAATTAAAATTGATCATGACCAACTAAAGAGCTATATTGAAAAATATCCTGATAGTTATTTGAAAGGATAGCGAAAGAATTTAATGTCGATCCTTCCTCTATATTCTATGCTTGTAAAAGACTTAAAATCACTTTTAAAAAAGGCCTTATTTTACAAAGAAAGAGATGAGAAAAAAAGTGAGGAATTTAAAAAAGAATGAGAAAAGATAGCAGAAGAAGATCGGTTTATCTTGATGAAAGTGGAATTAATGAGTGTCTACAACGTCATCGTGGGCGAGCTTATAGAGGAGAGAAAGTTTATTCAGCTATATCTGGTCATCGTTTTGCAAGGGAAAGCTTGATAGCAGCTAAATGCCAATCTAAAATTTTTGCTCCTTTTTGCTATACAGGAACATGTCATCCTATCTTGTTTAATACATGGTTAGAAAAAATATTAATTCCAGAACTTAAAACTGGACAAGTGATTAGCATGGATCATGCACCTTTTCACAAATCTAAAAAAAACAAATATCTGCTTGAACAAGCCGGATGTAGAATTTTATTTCTTCCCTCCTATTCACCCGATTTAAATCCAATTGAAGTTTTCTGGGCAAATTTTAAACAATTAGTCCGGTTAAGTTTAAACAAATTATCAAACCTTGCAAAGGCCATTGATTATTCTTTTTGTCAAATATGCACGTAAGTGCACAATTAAATTCAATTAACTATATTACAATTCAAACTGTGTCAGTTCGCACCTACCATACAGAATTGTCCAGAACTAAATGTTTTAAATCCCCTCTAGACCTCAAATGCACTAATCCAGCGTCAGTGAGCTTATTGCACCAACTCAGATTTAAATACTGCAGAGCCACGAAGGGTGTTAAATGTGCTATTCCAGCATCGGTGAGATTACGGCACCATTTTAGATTTAAATGCTTTAAAGCCGTTAAGGGTGTTAAATGTGCTATTCCAGCGTCGGTGAGTTTATCGCATCCACACAGATCTAAATACTGCAGAGCCACTAAGGGTGTTAAATGTGCTATTCCAGCGTCCGTGAGTTTATCGCATTTACTTAGATTTAAATACTGCAGAGCGATTAAAGGTGTTAAATGTGCTAATTCAGCATCGGTGATCTTATCGCATTTACTCAGATTTAAATGCTCTAAAGTCACTAAGGATTTCAAATGCATTAATCCGGCGTCCGTGAGCTTATCGCATTCACTTAGATTTAAATGCTGCAGAGCCACTAAAGGTGTTAAATGCGCTAATCCAGCGTCCGTGAGCTTATCGCATTTACTTAGATTTAAATACTGCAGAGCGATTAAAGGTGTTAAATGCGCTAATCCAGCATCGGTGAGCTTATCGCATTCACTTAGATCTAAATGCTGTAAAGCCACTAAGGGAGCCAAATGCGCTAATCCAGCGTCCGTGAGCTTAAAGCAAATATGCAGATCTAAGTGCTGTAAAGCGGCTAAAGGTGTTAAATGCGCTAGTCCAGCGCCCATAAGACTAAGGCAATCTCTCAGATTTAAATGTTGTAAAGTCACTAAAGAAGTCAAATGCGTTAATCCAGCATCCGTGAGTTGCCAGCATCCGTCCAAATCTAAATGCTGTAAAGCAACTAAAGTTGTTAAATGCGCTAATCCAGCGTTGGTGATACGGCACCGACTCAGATTTAAATGCTCTAATGCGACTAAGGGTGTCAAATGCGCTATTCCAACGTCGGTGAAATTAGGACACTCACTCAGATTCAAATACTGTAAAGCGTCTAAGGATGTCAAGTGCGCTAATCCAGCATCCGTGAGATTGCAGCATTTTTTAAGATGAAGCACTTTTAAATTTTTACAAGTTTTTAACGCTAAGAGATGAGCATCAGTCAAATAGACATTGTGCGGAAAAGTGAGTGCTTCTACCTCATTTGAGAAATAATTTAAGATTTTTTCAAATTCTGTTAACTGAGAAGTCTGATTTAATAATAAGCTTACAGCTGTAATCTCTAAATAATTTTTTAGAGTGTTTAATTGATATTGTTGCGCAAAATTTAAAAGTTTTTTTAATTCCACTAAACTGTCTTCAGTGGAGTTAAACAGCTCAAAACTGTGTAATTTATACCCATTAAGCAACTGTTCTTCTAAATTTTTCACAACTTCTGTCAGTTGATAATAATCGGCCAGTTGAATGAAAGAAGGGATGTCTTCTAAAGGAAATTTAAAATTAGCGTTGATTAGAGAATAGAGTAGATGAGTAAATTCTTTTTGTGTCAAAGCGAGAGGATCTTGAAGAGTTTCTTGAAAACTTCCTGACCAAAGACTCTTAAAATAAGGCGATTTTTCCATTAACAAAGATTTTTGAAAGCTTGAAATATTTAGATGAGTATTATCCTGGAAGCTCAGTCTGGAAGAAGGGGGGGCAAAGTATGAAGTTTGACTCAAACTTGATAAAGATACATCAGATTCTGATTCTAAATAAATTATAGAATTAGGAATAACAATTTCTTTTTGTCTCCACAAAACCCTTTTCCATTGAAATTGGACTAAATCTTTTTTGAGATAATTAAAGAATAGGCTTGAAAAACCTTGAAAAATTGCTTTGCATAACAAATTTATTCGTTCAAAAAATTTTAAATGTTTGTTTGAACGAGAGTAAGAATGAGTGTCTGCGTTAACAAGGAGATTACTAGGATTAAAACTTGGGTTATGAATATTCAAATTTACCATCTAAATTAGTTAAATAATTCTGAAGTATATCACACAATTCATATTAGTGAAATTAAATAGGTAATTAAATTTAAAATGAAAATTGCTTTTATCAATCGATGGTTGATGAAATTTTGCTCAAATATGAAAAAATCAGCAAAGAAATTGATTCCAATTTTATCATTTAGATGTCAATCAGGTCAGTCAAAAAGAAGCCGAGACAGTGATAAATCTTATGAAAAAATTTGATACTATTTTAGGCGTATTGACATTTGATAAAAGAGAAGAAAG
>NZ_BASL01000712.1:0-1842 GCF_000648255.1 Candidatus Protochlamydia sp. R18
TTTAAAAAAGGTTCAACATTTTTATTGAATAATTCTAAACGATCTTCCACTTCTTTTTGACTTAGATCTAATTCAAGCCTTGTCTTAAAAAGTGTGGATAGATAGCTAACATCCCAAGAAACTATTCCAGGGAAAGGGACTAAATGCGCGGCTTGAGGCGAGGCAACAAATCCTTTCCCGAATAACCAAGGCAGAAGGGCTTCAACTTGTTTGCAAACATGTTGGCATTTTATTGAAAATTCATCTCCAAATTCATGTGCACCCTGAACCTTTCTATATAAAGGCTTTGCAGGTTTAGTAACCTTTTCCGAACTTTTTTGACTTTGATGAAGAGATGTACCTAAACTTTCTTCAATCTCACCTGTTTGATTTGTAATATGATGAGTTAAAAAGTCATTTAAAACTAATTTGATTTCACCTAATTGCTCCTCAGATAAATGATCCTTTACTAGTTCAAACATGTCAGAAACTCTAACAGCAAAGTCTCGATGGCTTTCTAAAAGTTTGGGAAAACGTTCTTGAGAATGAACAAGGTAATGGCCTAAAAAAATATCTACAAATTTTTTAACTTGCTCAACACCACCAGTTAATAATTCAGAGATGTTGTTTTTTTCTTTTTCCATAAGTTTGTTAAAAAAACTTTCTAAAATATCAGCCTTTTTTGCTTTTAATTCTTTTAATAAATTTGTTAGGTCTTCAATCTCTTTTTTAATCTTAGTTTCTTGATTTAATTCTTTTTCTATTTCAGCCACATTTTTATTGATAAAATTTTGATAAACTCTCAAAAAATCCTCTGGGAAAAGAAATGAATTAAGCTTTGATACAATTTCTTGGGCAGTCATCTCCTTACCAGAATTAGGAAGCAGATTAAATAAATTTTTAAATAGTTCTTCGAATACGGGTGCTTTTCCGTTTGCCATTGGTTCTGTCAACGCTAAAAGAGGTTTTAAATAGTCTTCAATGTATGTTTTTAGAGCAAGACAATCATCTATAGTAATAATTTCTACATCTTTTTTTCTGTTTAGCCTCTCTCTGAGTTCATTAGTTATTCCCAGCACCTGAGATTGAATAGAGGGAATAACATTAGCTGCTAGTGTTTGCAAAGCGTCTTTATAAGCGACAGGATCACGGCTATCATTAATTAAAATTTTTTTAATCTCTTGAATAAAATCAGGATATCTTTCTAAATTTCCCTCTTTTATTTCCTGGAAAATTTTCATGTAACGAGGACAAGTTTCATCGACCTCTTGCCGAACTTGATTCAATTTGCCGGAATAAACCGCTAAAGCTTCTTCGAAAGATGTTTTAATTGTTTTGAATTGCTTTATAGAATCATCTAAATTTTCGACTTCTTCTCCTTGAAGAGCAGTATTAATACCATTTAAAATCGTTTCAATTTTTTGTGGTAAACCACCCTTAATTGATTTCACATGCTTGCTTAGTGTTTGAATAGTGCCTGGTAGTATCTTTTTAAGATCGTTATAGCCCTCTTCTAATTCACTATGTTCTTTTTTTAAAAATTCGATCTCCTCTGTTGTTAGTTTTTTCACATCAATTTCTTGATATTTTTCTAAAAATTGTTCAAATTTTAGTAAAAAAGCATCAATTGTTTTTATAGGGCTGTCTAATTTTTCTAATAATTCTAATTCTTTTATTTTATCTGCATAAGGTCTTTTTTTTATATTAGTTAAGCGCTCGTTTAAATCCTTTAATTCCATTTTTTTTTCATCTAATTCTGTTTGTACTTCTTGATACTCTCGACTTATTTTGCTTAATGTTTTGTCATTTAGAATGTCGACGGTTTTATTTTCACAAGATAGAGTTAGCTTAACTAAACTTTCC